>UQNP01000181.1 GCA_900542385.1 uncultured Eubacterium sp. | reverse complement strand
TCTACTATAAATAGTATTCGCATACAATGAAAAAATGTTTTTGTTATTCTCTTTTCTTAACAATCAATACATATCTGGACAACCAAGAGGATCTACCATTCGCCGCGAGGTACATTTACAACGCCTTTTCTTTAATATATAATTGACCTTACAATACGAATTCTAATACAAATCTTCCATTTGTCGAGAAAGGAGGCTATTTTATGAAAAGACTTGAAAACAAAGTCGCCCTGATATCAGGTGCGACACGAGGTATAGGCAGGACTTCCGCCGAGCTGTTCGTCTCTGAAGGCGCCAGCGTGGTCATCTGCGGCAGAGATGTAAGGGAAGGTGAAAAAGTCGCAGCATCGATCAACGCTGATCATCCTCACAAAGCCGCTTTCTGCGCTCTTGACGTCACTATACGCGAAAGCTGGGAAAAGGCCATTGCCTTTGCAAAGGAAACCTTTGGTGAACTCAACATCCTGATAAACAACGCAGGCACCAGCTACAGGGAGGCCCTTTCTGAAATCACTGACGACACATGGAATAAAACCGTCGCCACCAATCAGACGGGAGTCTTTTACGGTATGCAGCTGGGAATAGAAGCTATCGCCGAAAACGGAAAGCCCGGTGCAGTGGTCAACACCGCTTCAGTAGACGGCATAGTCGGAGACAGCGAATTCTTCGCCTACTGTGCTACAAAAGCTGCAGTCCAGGCCATGACGCGATGCGCCGCTTTATACTGCGGTGAAAAAGGCTATAACGTACGGGTGAATGCCGTTGCCCCGGGATACATACTTACGCCTATGGCAGAGGAGGATGCCCGCCAGAACGGACAGACCATCGAGGAATACTGCAGCGAGTTTGCCGCTCATCATCCTATCGGAAGGATGGGAAAACCGGAAGAGATCGCCGAAGCGTACCTCTACCTGGCATCAGACGCCGCATCCTTTACGACCGGCACCACGCTGGTAACAGACGGCGGATATACGATAAAATAATCCTGCCCGCAGTCGCAGTGTTCGCAAAAATATCGCGAGCCGGGAAATATATGTGTGAGCTTGCAATGCCCAGAGGAATATGGAAAATAGGCAATAAAAAATGGGAAATCAAATCCGAAAAATTTGATCTCCCATTTTATTTTTTCAAGTAGCTCTCTCCCAAATGGGACTTTAATCACCTTTATCTTGAACGTTTTTCTTTTTTAGCAACTATCAAATATATTCCTATGATCGCCGCTAAAGCCATGATTCCAATCAATATCGGAACATTCATCATATCTCCAGTCTTTGCAGCATTATCGGTTTTATTTGAAGTATTCTCACCTCCGGCATTTTGGTCCTTTGATACATCACTGCCTGCACCGTCAGTATCGCCGCCTGTATTACCTGTATTGTCACCTCCGCCGGAACTCATAACAGGGGCCATTAAATTATTAACATCTGAATTTGCCAGCCAATACTCACTGTTATGATCAATTTCTATTTCATAATATTCATCCTCTTCTAAGGATATCTTATCGTCTATTTTATCAGGAGTTTTATTATCTTCTACATAGAATAAATACAGACCCTGAGCACCTATGATGTCACGCGCAGCATAGTCCGGTTTTATTCTGATAATCATCTTACCAGGCAACGTCCCATTATCAGCAAAATCGAGTCTCAGATAATCACTATAATCCGTTGCTTCCATTATGGCTGACGTCACTTCTGTATTGGAACTATTTATCTCATCCAAAGTCTTTTCAAGATACTTATCCGTATCTTCATATCCTTGGGACTTCATAAAATTAAAATATTCAGTGACTATCCTTCTCTGCTGTATCCTGGCTTTTTCTATAGCCTCTTCCTCAGGAAGTGTTTCATCATATATAACCTCTTCAAATTCATAGTCATCCAAGATCCATTTACATTCTTGGTCTAATTCAACATTAACGCTCATATCAACATTTTTTGTTTCTTTTACAATGTCTTTTCCGTTGACGATCCACTGAATGCCCTGCTTGTCATAATCCTGACCATATATATTCTCAAAAGTTATCGTTATATCTTTATCT
>UQNP01000180.1 GCA_900542385.1 uncultured Eubacterium sp. | reverse complement strand
AGAAATAACAGAGGCTATAAAATATCACAGGAATGAAGATAAAAGCGAAGACAGCGCAGGACTTCTCGGCAAATATCTGTACAGAGCAGATAAACAGTCGAGATGCTGTTTCATGTGCGAAGCAAGAAGTGAATGTAAATGGGATGAAGACAGGAAGAATATGGAGATAGAAGTATGATAATAGGAAATAAAAATTTTGATACAGAAAAACATTGCTACATAATGGGGATACTGAACGTGACACCCGACTCATTTTCTGACGGCGGGAAATATAATGATATGGATGCTGCATTGAAGCATGCAGAGGAAATGATAGATGAGGGAGCGGATATCATAGATGTAGGAGGAGAATCTGCAAGACCGGGTCATGAAAAGATATCCGATGAAGAAGAAATTTACAGGACTGCGGCTGTCATCGAGAGAATAAAACAGGAATTTGATATACCGGTATCGATAGATACATATAAGTCGCGTGTGGCTGAAGCTGCACTTAAATCAGGTGCAGATCTTGTGAACGACATATGGGGCTTCAAATACGATGATAAGATAGCTGAAGTAACTGCCAGATATGGAGCGGCATGCTGTCTCATGCATAACAGAGACAGCAATTTGTACGATGACTTTCTTAAGGATGTTGCAGATGATTTGAAAAAGAGTGTGGAGATAGCTAAGAATGCCGGTATTTCAGATGATAAGATAATCCTTGATCCAGGTGTGTGTTTTGGGAAAGATCTTGAACAAAATCTTGCAGTAACCAATCACCTGGACATGCTCAGAAAAATCGGATATCCTCTGCTGCTGGGAACATCAAGAAAATCGATGATAGGCCTGACGCTTGAGCTGCCTGTGGATATGCGCCTTGAGGGGACGCTGGCTACTACGGTAATAGGTATAATGCGGGGATGTTCTTTTGTAAGAGTTCATGATATAAAGGAAAACAAGAGGACGATAAAGATGACAGAGGAAATTTTAAAAAGGTGACGGAGCGTGACAGTTATGGATAAAATAAAAATCAGCAATCTTGAAGTGTTCGCCAGACACGGTGTTTTTCCTGAAGAGAATGCCTTGGGGCAGAAATTCGTGATTTCAGCTGTTTTGCATACATCGCTGTACGAAGCGGGACACAGTGATAGACTTGAAGATTCCCTTCATTACGGTGAGGCTTGCTGTTTTATAAAAGAATTTACAGAAAAAAACACGTACAAACTTCTTGAAAGTCTATCGGAACGTATGGCTGACGCTTTGCTTGAGAAATATCCGCAGATAATGCAGGTGGATATAGAGGTTAAAAAGCCTTGGGCTCCAATAGGACTGCATCTTGAAAATGTATCTGTTGAAATCACGAGGAAGCGTCATAGGGCATATATAGCGATGGGGTCCAATATGGGAGATAAAAAAAGATATTTGGATATGGCTGTTGACGAAGTTGATAAGACGCCTGGATGCAGAGTAATCAACGTTGCAGACTATATATTAACAAAGCCGTACGGCGGTGTTGAGCAGGATGATTTTTTAAATTCCGTTATGGAAATAGAAACCTTCATGCCTCCGGAGGTACTGCTTGAAACACTGCATGGAATCGAAGATGCAGCGGGCAGAAAAAGAACTATAAGATGGGGTCCGAGGACCTTAGATCTGGACATAATATTTTACGACGATGACGTTGTATCGACTCCTGAACTGACGATACCACATAAAGAAATGCAAAAACGCAGCTTTGTCCTGAAACCGATGGCCCAGATAGCTCCTCACAAGAGACATCCTTTGCTGGGTAAAACTGTAAAAGACCTATGGAATGAACTGGAATGCAGATAAAGGCACAAACACTTGCAGATACTGCATTAAAGGCGGTAAGAATACTAAAGATTTGAACTACTTTAAGAGAAGTTTAACTTTTGTCAACTAATTAACAAAAAGGTTGCAAAACGTGAACTACTATGCTATATTTGAGAAAGGGTTTCAGGTATTGGAGAGTTTTATGCTAATCTTTAGTTTTTAGTTAGGTGTAGTCAAAATAATGGTTAGTAAAAATTTAGGAGGATAAATAATGGACTTTAAATTATCAAAGACACATTTGCTTCAGCAGGAGCTGTACCGC
>UQNP01000179.1 GCA_900542385.1 uncultured Eubacterium sp. | reverse complement strand
AACCTATGACCCCCTGCTTGTAAGGCAGGTGCTCTCCCAGCTGAGCTAAGCGCCCCCGTAATCGCTGATTTATATGCTTGACACATTTATTAAATATACATTACGATTCCATTTATGTCAAGTATTTTTCGCTTATTTTTCTTCAAAAACTTTACACATTTTTTACGCGCTGCTGCCGTCGTCCTAAATTTTTTCGATGACTTCAGTCATTTCAACGATTTCTGCACTGCCTGCCGTTAAATCATCTATTAGTTTTCTTACGTTTTTTTCATTTTCCGGCCTGATCAGCAGGTCCATAGTCACCTTGTCCGCATACTCTATACTGCCCATATTAAAGCCAGTATCAGATAAACGTTCATCCACTTCACCTAAACCATCATCGGATGACAGGCTCTGAAATCTCTGCAGATACGTATAATCGCTTTTTACCTTCATCTTAAGGATCTTCTCCACAAAACATATTTCCGCAGCTTCAAGGCCGATTTTTGCGCTGCTGGTATATGCTCTTACAAGGCCTCCCGTTCCCAGCTTTATTCCGCCAAAATACCGGGTAATTACTACAGCCGCATTCGTGATCTCTTCTTTCACCATCATCTGCACTACAGGCGCTCCTGCCGTTCCGCGCGGCTCACCGTCATCGCTTGCCCATTGTATCTGAAACGCATCGCCTATTACCATTGCAGGTACATTGTGGGTGGCGTCTTTGTAAGCACTTTTGATGTGGTCTATAAACTCTTCAGCTTCATCCCGATCCGATACCGGTTTCACATGAGCTATGAATTTCGACTTTTCTATTATCTGCTCTGCTTTTGCTTCTTTCCTTACTGTTTTATAAAGTCCCATATCTGCGTCATCCTTTGACCTGGAATTCTTTGTATCTATTGAAATCTTCCCGCGAAAATCTACCCTTTATCCTCGTGCCTTCGTTTTCATGCTCCATAGATATCACATCGGCTTTGTCGCACAGACGTGAAATAATATCTCCCCTATCATATGGAATCAAAAATTCCGTTTTCACTCTGTCCTTGAATATGCAGTCCTTTATTTTCTCTGCCAGCATATCCATGCCTTCCCCTGTTTTGGCAGAAACATACAGCACGTCTCCCATATCTTTTTCTTCCGGCACGTACTCCGCTATGTCCGCTTTGTTGTAAACAGTCAGCTTCTCTGTACCGGATGCACCTATCTGATTTATTACATCGTTAGTGACTTCTATCTGAAAATCTCTTTCAGAATACGCCCCGTCTACTATATGCACCAGCAGATCGGCATATCTGACCTCTTCAAGAGTTGATTTGAAAGATTCTACGAGGCTGTGGGGTAATTTGCTTACAAACCCCACGGTATCGATAAGTATAAACTCGCATCTGCGCTCAAATGATATCTTGCGATGCTGTGTGTCCAGGGTGGCAAACAGCATATCTTTGGACATAACAGCCTTCTCTTCCCTCTGAGACATCGATAAAAATCCATTCATCACCGTCGATTTTCCCGAATTGGTATATCCCACCAGCGCAACTACCGGAATATCATTCTTTTCTCTTCCAAGGCGCTGCGTAGATCTGACTTTCTCCGCCTTCCTCAGTTCGCTCTTTATATCATCTATCCTTGCCGATATATGTCTCCTGTCAGTTTCAAGCTTTTTTTCTCCGGGGCCTCTTGTTCCTATGCCTCCGCCCAGTCGCGACAAAGCTTTTCCAAAGCCTGTAAGCCTCGGCAGTCTGTATTGAAGCTGCGCAAGTTCTATCTGGAGCTTCCCTTCCTTTGTAGATGCCCTTTTTGCGAATATATCCAGTATCAGTACCGTTCTGTCTATCACTCTGACTCCCGTTATATCCTCCAGATTTCTCATCTGCACCCCGGAAAGTTCGTCATTGAATATGACAGTATCCGCTTCCATATTACGACACATCTCTGCGATCTCTTCCGCCTTACCTCCTCCTATAAAAGTGGCGGTATTCGGTCTGTCAAGGATCTGCACCACGCGGCCCAAAACATTTACTCCATCGGCTTCTGCGAGATTTTCAAGCTCATCCATAGAGTATGAAATGTCTTCCCTCATCTGCAATCCTACGATTATCGCATTGTACTCATCATCTCTTATTATTTCATTATTA
>UQNP01000178.1 GCA_900542385.1 uncultured Eubacterium sp. | reverse complement strand
TTTCTCTTTAAGATTCAAAAAGTGCATCTTCCTGTGACATTCAGGGCACAGAGCAAACAGGTTCAGATAATGATCCGGTCCGAAAGCAATGCTGAAAGGTATCAGATGGTGAAATTCAACATAGGGCTGGCCCTCATCTGTTAAAAATGCATCCTTACCGCAGCATTCACATCTGATGGTATCGTTCTTCAGATAACGTTTCATGTAATAGGCTTTCATCATGCCGGCAAGTTTCGTATTTCTAATGCGGTCTTCTGCAAAAGCAACGCTGGTTTCCTTTGAAATGCTTCGGATCTTCTCAAAAAGATCTTTGTTTCCGACATTACGGTATTTTGAAATCCGTTCATGTTCTCCTGCATCTTCTTCATGGGCGAGAAAATAGGAGTAATCACTTTCTTTCAGGGCGGTGACAGTTTTTGCTATTTCACGTTTCATAGACGCAAAGCTTCTGATACCTATACATCTGAATACATCAGAAAAGTTTTCCCTGCACCATTCGGACAACGTTTTCATATCACCGGAAGACAGATCTTCGATATCATGAATGCTGCATTTTGACGCGGCTATACATAAAGCCGATGCTGTGAATATGAATTTATCTATATGTATATTGTACAGGTCCCAGTCTATTTTTACTTTTGCATTTGTTTTTATGTGTTTGCCTGCGCATAAGCTTCTGTACCGTTCTTTCAGATCTTCTTCGCATCTTATGAACAGGTCTTCATATCTCTGTATTTTATAATCGTTTAATTTAGCGTATACACCGCAGAGAAAATTCAGTTCATCATTATTTTCGCAAATGACATTCCCACTCCCTCTGCTGAGGCTTAAGATATTGTACGCATTTCTGCCCTCATCAAGGGGAAGATCGCTCCTCAGTCCCAGTATATACTTGAGAAGTTCTTTCCTGCCGTCTTCATCCTTCAAATCTCTTGTCCTTCCGAAAGACTTTATTACTTCCCTTATTTCAGAAAGCTTTTCTTTAGCTTCGGCTTCCGCATCATTCCAGCTGGTTTCATCCATCGTGTGCTTTCGCCTTGACACTATGTATTTGTACTCGTCTACAGACATCTTTTCGTTTCTCGTGATATATCCAAGAATATCTGTATAAGGAGAAAAACTTACGGCAAATTTTTCGGCTGCGTCCGCCGGCATTGATATGTTGTTTATATCGGCAGTTGCAGGCTGCGATATCATTTTGATTTTCTGATGCTCCCATATCGCCAGAAATTCTGACGCATTGGCGATCAAGGCAGCTTCTCCCACAGGTGTTAAACTGCTGAATTCCGCATCAGATTTGCCTAAGGATTTAGAATGAAAATATCCGTAATAAAAAAGTATCTGTCTTTCATTTCTTATGGATGCGAAAGCATCGTCTTCCACGCCTTTATACTGAGGCTCTTCAAAGGCCTTTCCTCCGTAAGTCCCGTTGTATTTATCAGAACACGGGTATTTTCTGATGATCTCTTCAGCCATATCTTCCGTTATCGTCCTGATTTTTGAGATCTCACGCATCTCTTTCAGAGCTTTTGCAGATATTATACGAGGTATATCTCCGGTCCCTATATCTCTGTTTTCTGCTGATTTTTCTGCGCATACAGATATGACCGCTCTGTCTATGATATTCCTCATGCTTTCCTTTGAATAATGAAAATCCCTTTCTGCTACGGCTTTTACTATTTTTTCCTTTACTGCGGCCTGTCCTCCGGAGCCCATAAGAAACGCAAAGTAACACTTTCGCGCTCTTGCATAATATTCATTTTTTTCTGCTTCTGAATCAAAATCATTTTTATCGGCAAAATCAACAAATGTCCTGAAGCTGTCCGATTTGAAATCTATGCTCCTGTTTTCGGGATAAAAGAACTTTGAAGCTTTTTCTCTGAGCCTTTCGTCAAGTCCGGATATGAAATTGTCGAAATCACGTATAACTTTAGCGATATACTCTTTTGTGAAAATATCGTCTGTCAGAAAAATATAATTATATAAGACGAGGTATTTTTTCATGTACCATAAAGTCCCGCTGGTCGTGACCTTGCTCTGCTCCATTGATTTTGTAAGAGCATAATTGCCCGGAAGCAGCGAGTCCTTAAAATCCTGATATGACATTTCCTATCCCTTTCCCTGTTGAATTTGCCGGTTTTATGTATGTATCATCGATACTATTAAACTGATATGATTGAACTTATATTATACCATACATTGACTGTTATTCTTAAAAACACTTCATAA
>UQNP01000177.1 GCA_900542385.1 uncultured Eubacterium sp. | reverse complement strand
ATTGCAATTTTATAAGGAGGTAAATATCACAATGAAAGATGGCTTGTTTGATAAGGGTGATTTGGTTTCTTACGGGACGAATGGGATATGTTGTATTGAAGATATTCGCTTTATGAGTTTTTCAAGCGGTGCGAAGAAAAGTATGTATTATATATTAAAGCCGGAAGCAAGCGGTGAATCTACGATATTTGTACCTGCCGAAAATGAAAAACTTGTGTCCAAGATGAGAAAACTTATGACTAAAGAAGAAATTGATGAAATGATATCGAGCACAAGGGACAGAAGTATAGAGTGGGAAAGTGACAGAAGATTCAGGAATGAAAATTTTCATGAGATCTTAACCGCCGGAGTCAGACCTGAGATGCTTCTGATGATAAGATGTATATGCAATAAAAAAGAAGAATTGACTGAAAACGGCAAGAAATTATCAGAAAGTGACAATGCTACATTGAAAACAGCTGAAAAACTTGTAGAGGAAGAGTTTTCACGTGTACTTGAAATAAAAAATGAAGATGTTGAAACATATATAAAGAGAATGCTGAACATGGAGGTAAAACCAGTTGATAAAGCAGTATAGCGTTAAAATATGTCCGATGTATTTCCGTTTAATTTGTATTAGCTTGTCGAAAATTATATTATGAATATGTTTGCAATGGGCGGATGCCGGTGATACCCTTTTTTACGTGGGAAAAAGGGGGATTTGCAGAATGGATACGGCAGATAAAATATTGGCGGCGCTTATTGCAGGTATAGTTTGTCTGATACTGGTGAGCGGGGCAGTCATATATGTCATATGGACGGAAAAAGACGGAGCCATAGAGGAAGTGAAGATGGCGGCAGGGACCGCTGAAAGTGAAAACGAACTTCTGCTATGCGATGATACTTCCATAGTGAACAATACGCGCGGCAGACTTTGGCTCAGAGCGGAGATCATCTACAGTGATGAGCTTGATGCTGAAAAATGTTCGATATCGTCGGACGCTGTGGAGGACGGTGCGTGGATATACAGCGACGGATGGTATTATTACAATGATGTTTTAGATTTTACTCATAAAACAAGACCGCTGGTGGACGATGTCATTTACGATGGAGAGAGTATGACTGAAAGCACAGACAAAGCATTCAGGCTGCAGGTCGAAGCGGTGAAAGAAGACTGGCTTTATGAAGAGCCGTCATCCTGTGTGGAAGCCTTTGAGATGTTTTATAAGGTAAAGGGGCAGGGTGAAACAGAAAATCTATAGTGAATACAGCTGTCTGTTTGAAGGCAGCTTTTTTTATTGCTTTTATGAGAAAAAAGACCGGGGTCAATAAATTTTGAATAAATATTAAACAAAATACGCGCAGAATATTGAAAAAATTTAGAATTTTTATATAATGTTTATAACGGTGCATTTGAGTAGATTAAATGGAGGAAGAAGAAGTGAAACAGAATCAGGTATCATTAAAGAAAAAAGTTATGGCTTGGATTTTATCCATATGCCTTGTAGTTACTTTGATTCCGGATATCTCTTTTGCCGTAACAGGCAGTAAGAAGAATGCCGTGAGCACATCGGAGAACACCTCAGGAAATAAAATAGTTGAAAAAACAGAAGATACTACAGTGTATGATCTTGGCGATGGTGAGAAGATGGCTGTCCTGCATGGAAGTCAGGTAAGATATAAAAATGAACAGGATAATCTTGTAGATTATGACCCTTCTCTTGTGGAAATTAAAGATGGAGAAAAAAGTGAACAGGGGATCCTGCTGGACGGATATGCGTATAAAAACAGGCAGGGAGATAAAAAACAATACATACCGGAAATGCTTTCGGAAGAAATACCGATACTGATGGAAAGCAAAGAATACAGTATCGAAGTCATTCCGACAGATGATACTGTAAAAAAAGCAGGAATTGAAACATCTGTTGTGAAAATAGAAAAAGAAAAAGTAATAGATATATATGAGAATGACAAAGCAAAAGAATTGCCGATTAAAGCTGTGTATGGAACGAAAGATGATGATTCGATTTTCAGTTGTACTTCCGGAGAACATGGCATAAAACAGACCATTTTTTTAGATGAAGATTCGGAAAACAATTCGTTTGAATATAAAATAAAGAGCGGCGGTCTTGAGGCGAAGAAAAATGTGACAAACGAAGGAATTGTATTTACAGAGCCGGACACTGAAGAAATTGTGGCATTCATTGCTCCACCATTGATGACAGATGCCTCCGAAGAAATATGCAGCGAAAATATCACTTATGAACTTCACGAGGATATGAATGAAAAAGGCACATATATTCTGGTGGTTACGATAGCTGAAAGTTATCTTAATGATGAAACGCGGAAATATCCTGTTGTAGTAGATTTGGATGTTATATGGGCAGATGCAAGTCGTATAAATGACGTGTATGTTGCAAACGATATGCATGAGGACATCAATTTTTATGATAGCGGTGCGACAGTGATGCCTGCCGGAAAAAATAGTACAGGTTCATACGAAACCTATATAAAATTTCCTGGACTTCAA
>UQNP01000176.1 GCA_900542385.1 uncultured Eubacterium sp. | reverse complement strand
AAAAATTCGATATGAAAGCTTCAATATCATCGGAAGATCTCATCATATGCGCAGACGGAGGCTATGATATTGCTGCCAGTGAAGGCATACGCCCTCATCTGGTAATAGGCGATCTTGACTCAATAAAATCCAGTATACCTGACGATATCAAAATAAACAGGTTCAATCCGGAAAAGGATTTCACCGATCTTGAGCTTGCTCTCAAAACCGCTGCCGAAACTGATTGCCGGGCAGTAGAAATATGGGGCGGCATGGGAGGAAGACTCGATCACACCATCGCCAACATACAGCTTTTATCAAAGTACACCGCTTCCTTCGATTCGCTCGTTATGAAGGACGGACAGAGTTTATGTTTTGCCGTATGCGGCAGAAACGATCTCTCCGTAGAAATACCTGCTTCAAAAAACTGCTATCTGTCACTTTTCTCACTCACTGAAAAATGCTGCGGCGTATGTATAGACGGCGTTAAATATCCTCTTTCAGACCATACTCTCGTAAACACGTTTCCTTTAGGGGTGAGCAATGAATTCACAAAAGAAAAAGCCGTTCTCTCTTTAAAGAACGGCACTCTTCTCATCGTCATATCTGAAAAATAAAATCTATTGTTCATCCGCCCAGGCAAGGACACTTCTTACTGCACGCTTCCATCCCCTGAGCAGCTCCTCTCTTCTTACGCTGTCCATATTGGGTTCATATATCTTATCGGTACGCCAGTTTGCAAGAATATCACTGCGGTTTTTCCAGTACCCTGTTGCAAGGCCGGCAAGATACGCCGCGCCTAAGGAAGTTGTCTCGATACAATCGGGTCTGTACACAGGCATATCTAAAACGTCTGCCTGAAACTGAAGCAGGAAATCGTTTGCGCTCGCTCCTCCGTCAACCTTGAACCTGGATATGCTGCGCCCCATATCATCTTCCATTGAACTTATCAGATCCTTTGTCTGGTAAGCCATTGATTCAAGGGCAGCTCTTACTATATGATTTTTATTAACACCTCTCGTAAGTCCTACTATAGCTCCTCTCGCATATGGATTCCAATACGGTGCTCCCAGACCCGCGAACGCCGGTACTATGTATGCTCCCGCTGTATCTTCCACTTTTCCAGCCATCATCTCAGATTCGGCGGCATTGTCCAGAAGCTTCATTTCATCCCTCAGCCACTGTATGGTAGCTCCCGAAATAAATACAGAGCCTTCAAGCGCGTAGCTCACTTCATCTCCTATTCCCCATGCGATCGTCGTTATAAGTCCGTTCCTCGATCTCACCGGAGTTTTTCCTGTATTTGCAAGCATGAAACCGCCTGTTCCATAGGTGTTTTTCGTTTCTCCTTCTTCAAAACAAGTCTGTCCGAAAAGCGCTGCCTGTTGATCTCCGGCAGCTCCTGCTATTTTGACCGGTCCTCCGAATATCTTCGGATCGCTCTCCGCATACACCATGCTTGAAGGTCTTGCTTCCGGGAGCATGACAGCAGGTATATCAAGCTCTCTTAATATATCTTCATCCCATTTGAGATCATATATATTGAACATCATAGTTCTTGATGCATTAGAATAATCCGTTATATGTACCCTGCCTCCGGTAAGTTTCCAGATCAGCCATGTTTCTACAGTGCCGAACAGCAATTCTCCCCGCTTTGCTTTCTCATATGCTCCCTCTACATTTTCCAGTATCCATTTGAGTTTTGTGGCAGAAAAATAAGGATCTATCAGAAGTCCCGTCCTCTTTTCAAAAAAATCATCCATACCGCGCTCTTTGAGCTTCTTGCAGTACGGTGCAGTTCTCCTGCACTGCCATACTATTGCGTTATACACAGGTTTTCCGCTTTCTTTCTCCCAGACGACCGTAGTTTCCCGCTGATTGGTTATTCCTATGGAATCTATGTTCTCATAGGCTGCATTTATCTTGAGCATTGCTTCCTGAGCAACCCCTATCTGGGTAGACCATATCTCCATAGCATCGTGTTCGACCCAGCCTTCCTTCGGATATATCTGTCTGAATTCTTTCTGAGCGGAACTTATCTGCCTGCCTTCTCTATCGTATATTATACATCTTGCACTCGTAGTTCCCTGATCCAGGGCCATAACGTATTTCTTTTCTTTCATTTAAACAAACTCCGCCATTATTCTATTGGATATGTCCATGCCTCTCTCCGACAGGTACAGCCTGTCATCGTTATATATGAGCATACCCTTATACCTTTTCACTATATCCATATCATATACATCGAAAAATTCTTCGCCGAACACTTTCCTGAACTGTCTGAGGCTGAATCCTTCCGCTTTTCTCAATCCTGTAAATACAAAAATACCCATCTCTTCACGTATTGAATATTTTTCTTCGCTTTCAGGGTCGATCGGGTGTCTGTTTTCTCTTACAGCCTTCATGTATTCAGACATTTCTCTGTAATTGTTGAACCTGCGCCCGTCTATGAAAGAGCTGGCGCCAAGCCCCAGCCCAAGATATTCTTCGTAGGACCAGTACTTCATATTGTGCCTGCTCTTGTATCCGGAAAGCGCTGCATTTGATATCTCATAATGTTCATATCCGTGTTTCTTCATCATGCGAAGAGCCGTATGATACATCTCTCTGTCATATGTATCG
>UQNP01000175.1 GCA_900542385.1 uncultured Eubacterium sp. | reverse complement strand
AATTCCAATCGTAGGATATACTCCGAAAACTAAATATATTGAAGAAGAGCAAATAAACGAGAACGGTGAAAAAGAAACTGTTCTGACAAAGAAAATCATTCCTTGGTATAAAATCGTCTACGTTTATGATATTTCCCAGACATACGGCAGACCACTTCCGAAACTTATTGAGAATTTACAGGGACAGGTGGATGATTATGAAAATCTCTTTGAAAGCGTGAAATCCGTATCACCTTATGATATTGGTTTTGAAAAGATGGAGGATGGCAAGAACGGCTATTGTGATTTTGCAGGTAAAGTAATAAAAATAAGAGAAGGAATGAGTGAAAAGCAAAATATTAAGACGGCAATTCATGAAATAGCCCATGCTAATATGCATAATCAAAAAGATAATAAGATTGATCGAAGAACAGCTGAAGTTGAAGCTGAAGCAGTAGCATATGTAATATCTGAGCATTTTGGTATTGACACATCTTCCTATTCATTCGGATATATTGCCGGCTGGTCATCAGGAAAAGAATTACAGGAGCTGGAAGATAGCCTTTCTCGAATACAGCATGAATCATCGAGCCTGATTGGAAAAATAGAGGAAAAATATCTTGAACTGTCCCCACCCGAGGCTGACATTAATAGATTTATAAAAGGAGATAGAGCAAGTAATATAAGTGTAGACGAGGTCCTTAAACCGGAAGTTGCAAAAATCTGTGTTGATTTAAATATCCCCGTTGGTTACTACGCCTATCAAAATGCAGAAGGAAGGCAAATGAATAGAGCTGAAGACCTCGCAGATATAGGAAGTGTGGATGAATATAACATAGTATTTAAGGATATAAAGGTAGGCTCTCAGATAAAAGAAGGTATTGGTGATGATGGATTTTGCTACTATGAAAGCCCTTTCAACACACCGACAATAAATCCTAACTTTATGTCGCCGGAAGAAATTGCTACCACGAATTTTTTGATTTCCGAATTTATGGAACAATCGAACTGGTCTGCTATAAAAGACTATATGCAGTATAACATTCCCATAAATTATGATAAGGTAATAGAAACGAGGGATAAGTTTTACAGCGAAGAGTTAATCTCAGAGGCAATAAAGCATTATCCGGGAAAAACGGAGAGTGATCTTAGAAACCTTGCCGGATACGTTACTATTACAGATGATACGGCTTCTTTTAAATTCAGAGGAGAAGAGGGGCTTTGGAATGTAGCGGAAAGTCAAAATATTTATGGGGACAAATATTTCTTAATGTACAATGAAAACAACGTAGATGAAAGCATCATAGTGGATAAAGCTGGCAGGGTTCAAATGCGTGGTAAAGAATTTGAAGATCTCAAGGACAGGCTTGATGAAGAAGCCTACTTTGCGTCTGCTGCGCAGAAAAATGATGCAAAAAAATCCGGCATATCAAAACGAAAGAGAAAAGAAAGGGAGAGGTAAGATGTATAATTTTAATGATGAAGAAAGAGCATTGTTTGAAATTTATAAGGCAAAGACACCGGAAGAAACTATACGGAATATAGAAAAAAATATCAATGAAGCTTCTGGTGAGATACGTGAAAAGCTTACAAAAATTAAAGATCGTCTTCAAAATGGAAATTGATTGCCATTTTGAAAATACATGTGCGGCGTGCTTAGGCATGCCGCTATTTTTTTATTTCATCTCAAAGCCTGATTGAACACGGGGTGAAGACACTTTTATTGGGCATACTTTAAAATATAGGAGATGGCAGATAGAGATAATCAAATTCAACTGATGGAGGTGTAGCTTTGGAAGAAAAACTGGAAGAATATCTAAGATACATGGAGGAAGAAGAAAAGAGCACAGCGACGAGGATCCAGTACAGGAGAGAAATATCAGCCTTTCTGAAGTTCGCGGAGGGAAAGCCTCTGACAAAGGAGTTGACGGTGAGATATAAGGAATATCTTGCGGGCAGATATAAAGCGGTCAGCGTCAACACAAAGATAGCGGCAGTAAACGGATTTCTTTCATTTATCGGAAAGGAAGAGCTGAGGATGCGGCGGCTGAGAGTACAGCGGATCGCTTTCATGCCTGAGGAAAGAGAACTTACAAGAGAGGAATACGGAAGGCTCCTGAAGGCCGCAGGTGAAAGAGATGAAAAGCTGAAACTGCTTCTTCAGACCATATGCGCTACAGGAATAAGGGTGTCGGAGCTTAAATATATAACAGCAGAAGCAGTGGAGCTGGGAAGGGCAGTCATAAGGCTAAAAGGGAAGGTGAGAGTCGTCCTCATATGCGGAAGGCTCAGGAAGCTGCTGAGGAAGTTTGTAAGAAGCAGGCGGATAAAGAGTGGACCTATCTTCATAACGAGAAGAGGAAATCCCCTTGACAGGAGCAACATATGGAGGAAGATGAAGAGCCTGTGCGATGCGGCAGGTGTCAGCAGAAGCAAGGTGTTTCCACATAGCTTAAGGCATCTCTTCGCAAAATGCTTTTACTCAGTAAGCAAGGATATATCGAGACTGGCTGACGTGCTGGGCCATTCCAGCATAAACACCACAAGAATATATGTGATGAGCTCCGATACCGAGCATATGAAGATACTTGAAAGGCTGCATCTTGCAGAAGGGCAGTAAAAAGCCACATAACGTTCATTATGTGGT
>UQNP01000174.1 GCA_900542385.1 uncultured Eubacterium sp. | reverse complement strand
GCATTTCCAAAAACACCTTAGCCCTGTCGATATCGTTGTATTCAGGTATTGAAAATATATTCGTAAGACCATCCATATACAGATTGACGTTGAGCATATCTTCAAGTGTCTTTACGAAGCTCGGCACGATATTCTTCTCAAACATCGCCATGGATTCAGCATCCGCCTTAAAATTTTTGATTATATCAAGCGTAAGTGCTTCGCTGAGCGTTTTGCCTCTGTAATTATACGTCATAGACTTGGAAAGTATCCTCAGCGAATCTTCCGATGCCGGTTTTTCCAGTTTCACTGTCGTATTGGAAACTTTTCCGCTTTCCGCTACCAGCATTAGTACAACAGTATATTCATCTACCGGAATAAGATTTATATACTTTAAAGTATCCTCATCCTGTCTCGGTGTCAGACCGAAAGCCATGAGGCTGGTTATCTCCGAAAGCACGTGAGCAGCTCTTTGGACTATGTTCTCAAGCTCCGTCATATTGCTGTAAAGTCTTGCCGCAATGCTCTCTTTTTCCGACTCGGTCAATTCACGCTTTTTCATGAGTTCATTGACATAAAGCCTGTATGCTTTCTCCGAAGGAACTCTTCCCGATGATGTATGAGGATGACTGAGATACCCCATGTCCTCCAGGTCAGACATTTCATTCCTTATCGTAGCCGGACTTATTCCGAAGTCATAATTCTTTGATATCGTTCTCGAACCCACAGGCTCGGCAGTACTGATATAATCGGATATTATGGCCTGCAATATTTTCAGTTTTCTTTCACTTAAATCCATCTTAGGCCTCCTGTTGTTAGCACTCTTAATATGCGAGTGCTAACTTCAATTTAAATGTACCACTCCTGTATAATAATGTCAACACTATTTTTCAAATTTTATCTCACTTTTATAAATTTTTTTGAATTGAACATATACAAGTACGATTCTTTCACTTTTTTGTTTTTAGCAGCTTCCAGCGCTTCTTCGTACAAGGAAATCTGTTCTTTATACCTGCTCACTATTTCCCTATCGTCCGTTCCACCGCTTACGTAACTGTTCTTATAATCTATGAGGACAAGGCCGTCATTTTCTTCAAAGAAAAAATCTATCACTCCCTGTACTATCGTATCTTCCCCTTCTATATTTTTTAGAAGTATGAATTCCCGTTCTTTTTCTGAGTGTGTCGACAATGACGCTCTCTTTCCCATTTCTGAATCAAAGAATCCTGCGATGTTTTCAGCCTTCACATATCCCGATTCTTCTTCTGTAAGCGTTCCGCCTTCTTTCATTTCATCGATTTTTTCCTCTATGTAATCCATTCCTCCCTCCAGAGCAGTTTTAAAATCAAGTTTTTCCATCACCTTATGCATAACGGTCCCTATCTCGGCGGCATTCAGACCTTTTTTCTCCTGAGAAAATTGCGGAAATCTCAATTCTATTTTCTCATCTTTTTTCATAAAAGCATCGTTAAGCTCTGTAACAGAATATTTTGATTTGACTTTTTTTGAAGAAGTGTATGGATATACATATGAAAGCCTTTCATTTATTTTATCATACATATCTTCATCCTCTGATCCGGCAATCAGCGCAGAAAGACTTTCAACATAGGCTCTTTTTCCGAAATAGCGGTCATCTGCATACTTCACATCTCCCGAATTTCTTATTACTATATCATCTCCGCCTCTTACAAATGCAGAATACATCATATCAACAAAAGACTTCTTCCCCGGATCATTTTCATCCAGCTTTCCACTGTCTTTCACCGAGCCTGTTACTTCTATCCTGTCTATCGCCCTCGTAAGCGCCACATAAAGTATCCTTACTTCTTCATCTATTTCCTCATCTGCTTTTTTCCTTTCTATCGCTCTCTGAAGAAGTGTTTTTCTGTGCCACCCTTCTGCTCTGTTCACACTTGGCAGACCTATGCCGAAATCCTTATGCAGCGAGGCTGTATTCCCCGATCCCTTCGGTCTTATCCGGCGGCCCGCCCCCGAAAGTATCACTACAGGAAATTCAAGGCCTTTGCTCTTGTGCACCGTCATGATCCTGACTGCATTTTCATCCTCTCCTGCCGTTCTTGCCTCGCCTGTAGATATATTATTCCTTTTCATAGCATCTATATATGTAAGGAATCCATATAAGCCACTGTAGTTTTTTTCTTCAAATTCAGCAGCTTTTTCCACCAGGAGCCTGAGATTGGATATTCTCTGTTTCCCTACAGGAAGACCGCTGCAGTAATCGAAATATCCCGTTTCATAGAGCAGTCTCCTCAAAAGCTCTTCAAGCGTCACAGTTTTTTTCACAGCTTTCCAGTATCCAAGCGTCCTGAACATTTCAGATGTTTTTGTCTTCAGTTCCTCATCCGATCCTTCCTCAGAATATCTTACTGCGGCGCTGTAAAAGCTTCCCTCTTCAAATTCTATCCTTATCTGCGCAAGCTCCTGCTCACCAAAACCGAATATCATAGAGCGCATGACAGAAATCAGCGGTACATCTCTTCTTGTGTTGTCTATTATCTTGAGAAAATTGACAAATACCTGTATCTCCACACTCTCAAAATATCCTTCTGAGTTATCTCCGTATGCAGGTATCCCTGAATTGTTCAGATACCTCTCCAGTCCTGATATTGAATTCCTGCTCCTTGACAGCACAACTAT
>UQNP01000173.1 GCA_900542385.1 uncultured Eubacterium sp. | reverse complement strand
CTGGAATAACGAAAAATATAAAAATAATAAACATATACTCGTCCAAGAAATCCGAAAAGATTCCGAACAAAATATACTTTTATATAGAGAACTTATTGCAAATAAGCACACTGCTCCTTCTTTATTGCATAGCGACAAAGAAGTTGACCGAAAACTAAATAAATTAGAAAATCTGTTTAAAGATTATCAGCTTGCTTTATACCTTTATGCATTTTCTGCATTTCTGGAAGTTTTATTGTTGGAAAATTTTGATCCGGAATATTTGAATAGTACCATAACAAAAATAGAAGACTACTCTTTGAAATATAGAGAATTATATACACAAACTTATAATATATTAGAACGTTCATCACAATCTTCTATTCAATCCGGTGTATTAAATGGTATATCTACAACAAGTAATATAATAGGACAAGCTATAGCTAAAGTCCCGGTTGTTAATAAAGCGCAGATCGATGAAAATTTGATTGAATCAAGTAAAAAACTTAAAAAACATACTTCAAACAGAACAGCCAAAACATTAAATCCGTTTGTGAATGTCCAGAATACTATAGTTACGCCTTTTATTGAAAATATCGAAACTATAAATTCTCTACATAATACATCTGCCGATTATCTCTTTGATAAAGAAAACTTATACATTTGTCAACATACCGAATAAGAAAACCACAAGAGATATCCGGCAGATATATATCTGTCAGATATCTCTTTCAAATCTCCTTTAAAATTCACTTCCCACCATGATCATATACCTTAATGTGCTCTTCAAACGATTTCAGCACCTTAAGAAGTGGCTCCGGCAGGCGATCATAACATTCTTTCTTCAATTCTTCGGGTACTCCATAGAATCCTTCTGCAATGCTGCCGGCGATCGCCGTCAGAGTATCACAGTCTCCGCCAAGTGAAACCGCAGTGCGGATAACATCTTCAAAGCTGTCCCCTTCCATGAATGCTGTGATAGCTTCCGGCACTGTTTCCATACAAGTTTCTTTATGATAATAATCCGGTCTGATTTCATCACATGTACGACTCAAATCATAACCAAATTCCTGTTCGATATATTCCTTGATCTCCACTTTGCTGTATCCTGTCCTCGCCAGGAAAACAGCACTGGCAGTAGCCTCAGCCCCCTTGATACCTTCCGGATGATTATGGGTGACTTCTGAGGAAAGTCTTGCCGCATGTCTGACGGTATCAATATCGTTATATAGCCACGCCACCGAAGATACGCGCATCGCAGAGCCATTGCCAAAACTATTATAAGCCCGGCATTCCGGATCACGGAGCCACTGGCGGAACATTCCGCCGTATCCGGCATTGGGATACATCTTTCCAAACTTACGCATATGATCTGCAAGGCTGCGCAATATCCAATCATCCGAAGCATTCGGCTGTGCATCGAGAAAAGTCAGACCTACAGCTAAAGTCATTACGGTATCATCTGTATATGTAGATCTTTCAACAAACAAAGGAAAGTCTTTGCTCTTATTACCACGGTCAAATTCATAAGGACTTCCTATTATATCTCCCAAGATCGCGCCAATCATCTCTTTCCACCTCTCCTCATATAATCTTCATCGATCCTTCTTTTCCAGTCAGCAGACAATGGTGCTTTGCACGCTCTTACACAGGTGATCGCCTCACTTATGACTTCATAGTTTAAAGCAGTTCCAATCTCATCACTGTGATAGTTAGCAGACATGGATTCGTCAATTCCGAATCTTCCGGCTTCTTCCGCAGCGTCAATATTGGCGCCAAGGAAAAGGAACTCCCATCCGTAACATTCCTTTTTATGTTTTATCATATGACATATCTTATCATAGCTATAGCGGTAACTGGAATTTTCCATGCCATCTGTAGTAATTATAAAAAGAGTTCTCTCAGGAATATCTTTTTTATGGGCATATTTATGTACATTCCCGATATGATGTACCGTCCAGCCAACTGCATCTAAAAGCGCTGTAGAGCCGCGCACAAAATACTCCTTATCAGTAAGTTTCGTTACATCTGCAATAGCAACACGATCATGGACAACCTCTATTTCGTTGTCGAACAGCACCGTGGATATTACAGCATCACCCGGCTCTCTGCGCTGCTTTTCCAACATTGAATTGAAACCTCCGATAGTATCTTTTTCCAACCCCGACATAGAGCCGCTGCGATCTAATATAAATACAAGTTCTGTCATTTTTAAACCCTCCTGTTCTTTATTGTGATCTAATTATAGGTCAAACAGGAGAATTGATGGTCGCATGGCATGCGACATTTTTATGCGCCTATAAGCGGCTGGTCAAATGCAAATAAAATCTCATTCAATTCAAAAATATTGTAATTTCTATTCACGAGGAAATATTCCACGATCACATCGAATTTACTGCTGTGAGACAGAGCAAATCCCGCCCTGCCAATAAAATCTATCGTTTCATCGATATCCAGTTCCAAGGCAAAGGCAAAAGCCAGCGCTGTTGTCTTGGATGGCCTGTAATCCATATTATTTTTGATTTTAGAGAACAACTTTCTGTCCACATTGGCTTTTTTGTAAATTTCAGAGTCTTTCTTTCCGGTACGATCAATAAGCTGCAAAAGTGTTTCAGAAAATCCTGCATCCAGATCTTTCAGCAATTGTTTCCAATCGTCCTGATCCATTGAATCTATTGTTGCAGCAGGCATATCGTGACATTC
>UQNP01000172.1 GCA_900542385.1 uncultured Eubacterium sp. | reverse complement strand
GTTCTCAGGGACGGCAGAGCTTCAGATTCGTGAAGCTCTCCGGATAATATGGCTGATTTTATCTGCTGTTTGATCTGTTCGTATATGGGTATGCCGGATACGTTTGATATTATTAGTTTCATGGTCACCACTCTGTATTAACTGTTATACTGTTATGTTTATCTGCATAACAGTATAACAGCATATGTACAGTATGGCAATAGTAAATTGAAAAATATTTTATAAGCCGGAAAAAGTGAGTTTCAAAAATAATTTATGTTGTTATATAATATAGATTGTGAATCAAAAGGAAAATATATAAATAATGAGACAACATAAGACAGGAGACAGAAAAATGATAAAGAAAAGCATTATTGAAAAATTCGAATCGAAAGAAATCGAAGAACGTTTTATCAAGATTACAAGGGATATATCTGAGGATCAAACGGAGAACATGAATACTCTGCTTGATCCGCAGCCTGTAGGATGCAGTGCGGATGGAACGGAGTGCAGGATAAGATTCGTTAAAAAAGACTGGGAAAAGAATCAGAGAGAGCAGGTGCACGGAGGAGCCGTGTCAGGAATGATGGATACAGCCATGGGCATGTCCATAATGGCGGCAAGCGGCAGAAATGTGACCACGACAGAGCTGGCGGTAAGCTTTATAAGACCTTTTACAGGTGAAAGTTTTCTGATAGATACGGAGATATTGAATCTGGGAAGGAGCCTGGTAAGGATAAGAGCGAGAGCTTTTGATGAAAGTGCGGGAAAACTTCTCGCGTCAGCCACGGCCAATTTCGCATACGTGGACTGACATATCAGGCTTATATACAGCTATATGCAGAAACTTAAAAAAGCGTACATTATGATGTTGAAGTCACAGTGTACGCTTTTTAAATTTATATATTCCTTAAAGTCAATCGTTGGTCACTCTGCTTTCTAAAAAGTGCAGAAGATTGAGCATTGCCGCTTCCCGGTTTTCCGAATTGAAAGTGTAGGATATAGCATTCAAACCGGAAACTTTCGAGGAGAAGATATCGAGTTCGGAACTTTTTATTGTCGAGAGTCCGTTTGATTCGTCAAAACTAAGTGCATCGAGGAAAAACTGCGCAAGATCCTTATCGCCGTCGGCAGACCATGTCTTTTTAGTATCTGATGCCGAATACTGTATATCGCAGAGCCCCGATGTAGTAGCAAAGGAGTCGGACATTTCCTGAAGGACGCCGGCATCCAGACTTCTTGAATTTATTACAACGTTCAGATCGCCGCCGTCAGTGCTGATAGATGATATATCGGAGGCGGAAATTATTTCTCCGGTATCTTCATCCTGAAGATATATTCCGGTCTGCAGCGTATACATGAGACTGATGATATTATCGCTGTAATTGTTTGATATTACAGATGAAGGCATGGAAGTTTCGGTCATAGTATATACGAAGTGTTCGTCAAGGTCTGCAAATTTTTCCTGTACGTTTTCGTATGAATTATTGAATCTTCTTGTGAAACTTTCGACATCGTTACCGTCTATAACGACTACTGCGGTCGCTGAAGTAGGTGTGTAGCCTTCGGTGTATTCACAGTTGAAAGATGCTATCTGAAACAGGTTGCCTGAACTTTTCTGCGTTGCAAGAAGGCTTCCTATTGTTTCCACAGGATTAGGATAATTGAGATCAAAATCAAAGGGATCAGAATATCCCTCTGTTGACATGGTTATGGAGTACACCTGTGAATAAGATGGGGACGATGTAGAGATGTCGGATGTCATCGTTCCTGTGAAGGCATCTGCTCCTGAGGTCAGAAGGGACGTTTCACTGCCGTACTGCATATTTATGAAATTATCGCACTTGTAGTATTTTGGATCTACAGCCGCTGCTCCCGTGTAATTCCCATCATTGTTCTCTGTGATTATAAGAGATATGGGACCGTGTGATTCGGGACCGAGAAGTGCGGTGAGAGAAACTGCAAGAGGCTGCATGGAAGCGTTTAGCCTGGAGGTTTCAACGGAGCACTGCAGTACTGTGGATTCGCTGTCTTCATATCCGCTGGTTGCCGGATTTTCTATGACCATATAGCTGTCCTGGTTTTCAGCAACGGTGAGTTCATTTTTCTTTGCCCATGAATAGAGGTATTCAGATACGAGAGAATATTTGCCGGTATCGCCGGAAAATGTGGAATTCAATTCATCGTAGGTTGTTTTCAGTGTACTTTTTAATTCGTCTTCTCTGCTTTGTTCACCAAGTGAACACCCGCCAAGAAAAATCGTAGCCGTAAAGATTATTACAGATACGATAGATATGAAAAGTCGTCTCATATTGGAGATTCTCCTTGTGTATTATTTGTTTTAAGAATATAATAATATAATAACACAGGGAATTTGTAAATTGTAAAGATTAGGTGAATCTTAATTAAAATGTAAGGGAGCGCAGAAAAAATGGAAACAAAGAATTTCATAATAAGGGAAACGAAGTT
Source organism: uncultured Eubacterium sp. (assembly GCA_900542385.1). Taxonomy (GTDB): domain Bacteria; phylum Bacillota; class Clostridia; order Peptostreptococcales; family Anaerovoracaceae; genus Lentihominibacter; species Lentihominibacter excrementavium. Next base: position 316 of record UQNP01000172.1, on the reverse strand, counting down.
TTCGGATTATGAGTACTTTACGCAATGGGAAAGAGATGAAAAAATAGTGGAGTTCCTGAGCTATGATGAAAACCGCAGTTATGAAGATGTGGTGACGGAGGCTCTTTACAATAAAAAAGATCCGACAAAACTTGATTTTACGGTAGTAAACAGAGAAACGGAGATACCGGTAGGAAGGATATATATTTCCCGTATAGACAGAGATTTTGATTCTCTTGACATAACGAAGTTTTATATAGGCGATCCCAAGCTGTGGGGAGAAGGTCTGGGAAAAGAGATAATAAACGAAGTACTGGAATACTGTTTCACTTTCCTT
>UQNP01000171.1 GCA_900542385.1 uncultured Eubacterium sp. | reverse complement strand
AATCCGATTTTTTTCAGTTCCTCTGCAATGAAAAGCTGCGCTTCTTTTTCTTCTCCGGTAAGGCTTGGTATGCGTACAAGGGATTTGAAGGATTCGAGGATATCGTTTTTGTTTTCATCTATCCATGTGGTCACGAGTGATTTTGCTGTTTGTGTTTCTGCTTTCATATTTTTCCTTTCTTTGGATACAATGGGAGGCTTGCAGTGATTTCATCCGGCATAGCTGAGATTGTTGTAATTAAGTATAAACAATATTCTGATAAATATGAAGATGCAGATGAAGTTTTTTCAATTAAATGTTTTTATAGTAATGATTTATGAGACTTTCAAAGATAGAGCTTGACTTTTTCGCAAATATAAAGTATTATCAGTATATCAATTTAGCATGGTAAAGCGAAACAGCGAATTAAGATCGCTGAAAAGCGAAAATGGTATACGGAGGGTGAAAATGAAGAAGAAATTATTGAGCATCGGATTGATCGCAGTGATGGCTTTAGGTCTGTTCGGGATCACAGGCTGCGGCGGATCGGATGAAAGCGCCGATCAGGATAATACATTGGTGGTAGGTCTTGATGATACATTTGCTCCTATGGGTTTCAGAGATGAAGATGGCAATATCGTAGGTTTTGATATCGATCTTGCCAACGCAGTGGGAGAAGAACTGGGAATGGATGTAGAATTTCAGCCTATAGACTGGAATGCAAAAGAGATGGAACTTGAATCCGGCAATATAGACTGCGTATGGAACGGAATGTCCATAACTCCGGAAAGAAAAGAAAGCATGGCGCTTTCAGATAAATATCTGAACAACAAGATAGTGCTTATGACACTGGCTGATTCGTCCCTTGATGTTACGTCAGCAGATCAGCTTGCTGACCTGGAAATAGGTACGCAGGTGGATTCGTCAGCGCTTGAAATGCTCAAGTCAAACGAAGCCTATGAATCCTTTAAGGACAATGTAAATGAGTATGATACTTATGATACGGCTATAATGGACTTGAAAGCAGGCAGAGTCGATGTGATAGCAGTGGACCAGGTACTTGGTGAGTACACTAACAACAATCTCGGTGGAGAAATGAAGGAATGTACTTATTCACTGGGAGATGACTACTATGTAATAGGTTTTGCAAAGGATAATACGCAGCTCAGAGATCAGGTGAACGAAGCTATAGGTACGCTTAATGAAAACGGCAAAGCTGCTGAGATCAGTGAAAAGTGGTTTGGAAAAAATATAGTTGTGTTCGAACCTCTTGAAGAGTAATGTTTGACAGGATATAATACGGGTTGGGTGGTTATCCATCCAACTTTTTTATGTCTGCGGGAAAGGAACATGATATGGACAAGATAATGGAATTTCTGCCTTTCATGCTGGAAGGTACGGTACTGACAGTAGAGCTTTTCATACTTACTTTAGCTATAGCGCTTCCTTTGGGTCTTCCGGTAGCGCTGGGAAGCAACAGCAGGATAAAGCCGCTGAGCTGGCTGTGCAAGGTATATGTTTGGATATTCAGAGGAACACCTCTGCTTTTGCAGCTGTTTTTCTTCTATTTCTTTTTCCCGATAGTTCTCGATATACGTCTTGATGTTTTCTTTACTGTAGTGCTGACGTATGTTCTGAACTATGCGGCGTATTTTTCTGAGATATACCGCGGAGGGATCAACAGTATAGACAAAGGCCAGTATGAGGCTGCTCATGCCCTTGGTATTTCAAAGGGACAGACGATGAAAGACATAATACTTCCGCAGACGATGAAAGCGGTACTGCCTCCTACGGTAAACGAGACGGCAAATCTCGTAAAAGATACTGCACTGGCATCTACGCTTCCTGTAGTTGATCTGATGAAAGCTGCGAACAGTGCTGTCAACAGGCTTACGGACATAACGCCGTTCATATTCGCAGCGATAATATACTTTATCATGACTTTAGTTGTGACTCTCATCGCTGGAAGAATAGAAAAGTATTTTTCAAGATATGATGAAAAGGGAGAAGACAAATGATGAGAGAAACTGTGCTTGAATTGAAGAATATAGTCAAGGATTATTCAGGGTTTAAAGCTTTGGACGGTGTGGATTTTTCTATGTCGAAGGGTGAGATAGTAGCTGTAATAGGGCCATCCGGATCAGGAAAGAGCACTATGCTGAGGTGTATAAACGGACTTGTTACGATAACTTCGGGAGAAGTTGTCCTGAACGGGGAAACGGGTATGGTGTTTCAGCATTTCAATTTGTTTCCGCATATGACATGTCTGGAAAATATAACCTATGCTCCGATAAAGGTCAAAAAAGAAAAAAAGGAAGATGCCGTAGAAAAAGCAAGGCAGCTTCTCAAAATGGTAGGGCTGGAAACGAAAGAAGATGTTTATCCTGCGCATATATCGGGAGGACAGAAGCAGAGAGTTGCGATAGCAAGAGCACTTGCTATGGAGCCGGATCTTATGTTGTTTGATGAGCCGACTTCCGCACTTGACCCGGAGATAACGGGAGAAGTTTTGAACGTAATGAAGAAGCTTGCGGAAAAACATACTACGATGATAGTAGTGACCCATGAAATGGGATTTGCCAAGGAAGTTGCAGACAGAGTTCTGTTTATGGATAAAGGAAAAATAGTAGAGGAAGGAACCCCGGAGAAGATATTCGAACATCCGGAAAATGAGAGACTGGTTTCTTTCCTCAGCTCGATGATCAGAGTATAGCAAGTGTAAAAATCTCCTTCAAGGCACAAGAAGGAGGTTTTTTTATTGTTGTAAAATCAATTGTTTGTTTTATGTTCTTTCGGT
>UQNP01000170.1 GCA_900542385.1 uncultured Eubacterium sp. | reverse complement strand
GAAAGCCTGTTCCTTTAGCAATTTCAAGAAGTTTAAGCGGCATACGCATAGACGACATATATTCTATTATGCTGAACGCCTTATCTACAGACTGATTCTTCGTCGTAAACTGATTTTGCATACGATTCTCCCATAACTCCAATATATACATCAAAATCATATTCCAATAGATAAAATCAGTATATCACAATGTTTTTTCGATGCCAAATCTTTTGCACTTCCACGAGTCTTCCCGCTGTTTTAAATTTATTGACATATAATTTTCAAAATGGTATTATCATAATATAACATTCTATTTTAATTATTAAAATGCTGCGAGGTAATATAAAAATGAAAATCGTAATGCTGGAATCCCTTGGCGTGAGCGAAGAGACTATGAACAACCTTTTAAAAGATATTCTCGCCTCAGGCAATGAGTTTGTTTTCTGCGATCATGTCCTAAGCACAGATGAAAAAAGAAAAATGATCCGCACCGCAGATATTGCAATAATAGCTAACAACCCTCTGACATCCGACATCATCAATGCAGCTGAAAATCTGAAGATGATCTCCGTCGGTTTCACCGGAATAGATCATATAGATATGGATGTTTGCAGAGAAAAAAATGTAACTGTGTGCAACGCACAGGGCTATGCCACCGATTCAACGGCAGAACTTGCAGTAGGACTCATGCTCGCATGTCTCAGAAATATAGTCCCTTATAATAGCATAGTGCGCGACGGCGGAACTTTAGGATCTTATCGGCACAATACTCTGAAAGGAAAAACTGTAGGCATCGTAGGTACGGGAGAAATAGGCAGAAAGACAGCCTCTCTGGTGAAATCCTTTGGCTGCCGCCTCCTCGGATACGCACCGAGGAAAAAAAAGGAAGCAGTTGAACTCGGGATAGAATATACAGATATAGATACACTTTTTAGGGAAAGTGATATAATTTCACTTCATGCACCGCTTACAAAAGAAACGAAAAACATCGCAAACAGAGAGAGGATCTTCTCAATGAAAAAAAGCGCCATACTCATAAACTGTGCGAGAGGAGGGCTCGTAGACAGCGCCGCGCTTGCCGATGCACTAAACGAAGGTGCTATATCAGGCGCAGGTATAGATGTTTTTGAAAGCGAACCTCCTATAGCTCCGGGGCATCCTCTTCTCAGCGCGCCAAACGCAGTTCTCACTCCTCACATCGGATATTACTCCGAAGAATCTCTTAAAACAAGAGCCGAAATAGTATGTGAAAATATCAAAGAATATATTAAAGGCAGCCCTGTCAATGTAAAATAAGCAGACAATACTATATGATACAGAATCAAAGCCGGCCGTTGCATCTCCATATATCTGATATACGCCGGCTTTGATTTTACTTTTATTTTTCAATCTCTGACTCGCCCGTCTCCGTTAATCCATATGTTCACGCTCTCTGCTTCATGGCCTTATACCCCATCACCTTCACCTGTTCATCTACTACGTGACGAGGAAAATGCTTGACCGATTCCCGCGTTTTCCCCATGAACTTCACTTCTTCTATCTTCATCCCGTTGCTGATAATATCGTTTCTTACCGTATTAAGATTCATTCTCGAAGGGATGAAGTCCGGATGATCCTTCTTGAAATTCTCCAAAGTCTTAGGGGCTGTAGTGTAATCGCAGAAAATCCCGATCGCCATGCCTCCCCGCTTCAGCAGCGGCGCAACCTGGCTGTATATGCTCTTGTTGTAAGTAAATATGGAATTTGTCACCGAATAGTCGTCTATATATATGTCAACACATCCTTTCTTCAAAGGTATATTGTCCACGTTGCCCGCAATGTATACCGTACGGAAATCAAAGTCTTCCATATACTTTCTCATCTTCTTTATTTTCTTGAGCGAAGGATTAACTATTATTATAAGCGTATCTTCTCCGAAGTCCTCGCAGTACCTCAGCACGAAATTTGACGTAAACGGTCCTGCAAGTATGAATCGCTTATCTTTAAGGACCATAGAAATGTGCTGATACATCCATATATAGGTCTTATCCATAAGCATCCTGAAATTGTCACTGTGCTCATCTGTCAGCGACTGGACAAGATCCACATTGTTGAATATTTTAAAGGGCGTATCCTCCATATATCCGTCGCACATTATTATGCCGTCCTCAATATTTGCCTCGTATCCGCAGCTGCATCTCAGGTCTCCTCTGATTATGAGGTTTTCTGAAATGTCGACGGACTCAAGCCTGAAAGCTCTGCCGCACTTGGGACACGTCATGTAGGGAATAAAATAAAAAGGTATGCCTAAAACCGCTTCCCTGCTCGTCTCAGGTCTTACAGAAGACCACATTCTTATGCTTTCATCAAGCTTTTCCATTACCTTGTCTATGCTGTCCCTTTCCTCTTCGAGGGCACGCTTTTTCTCAGAAAGTATGTCTATTATCGCCTGTATTGCCGTTTCATCCTTTGCTTTATAGGTCTTCTCCAGAGAAAAAAGCAGTTCTATTTCGCTCAGGGACAGTCTGTAACTCTTATAGAGCTGTATTTTTTCCATTTCCTTCATACAGATCTCATCGAACACGTACTGATTGTTCTTTCTCTCCGGAGTAAGCAGCGCTCTTTCTATATAATATCTCACTGTGGTGGTATTTACATTGTATTTTCTGGAAAATTCTCCTATTTTCATAATTACTCCCCACGAATCCGTTTACAAAATATTAAGATTTCTCTATAAATTATTAAATCATCATAAAACACTTAAAGTCAACTGTAGATTTTTAAAAAATGAAATATTGTCATGCACCCGAATGTATGTGCTATGTTAAATTTGGAGAAAACA
>UQNP01000169.1 GCA_900542385.1 uncultured Eubacterium sp. | reverse complement strand
CATAGATGCAAACTCAGGTCTTACGGACAGCAAAGGCGAGCTCAGACCCGAATTCACCATCGACGGTGTACATATGTATCCCGACGCATACAGGATCGTTTTCGAAAATATAGTAAAATATATATGAAAGATTGCCGAAGACTTCCGTCTTCGGCAATTCGCTTTTTGATCTACCTGCTGATAAATCCCCCTCCTATGACTCGCCCTTCATGATAAAACACTATGGACTGTCCCGGCGTTGCTGCTCTCTGCGGCTCTTCAAACACCGTCATGATCCTGCCGTCTTTCATAACCTCAGCAGACGCTTTTGCCGGTTTCGCTCCGTATCTTATCTTCACTTCGACGTTTTCAGGAAATGTAAAACCGATATCGGGAGCTGCTCCCTCTATCAGGTTATCACATGATAAGACTTCTCTTGAAAACAGATCCTCATTATCTCCCAAAACTACTCTGTTATTTTCACTGTCTATATCTATGACGAATGCAGGCTTTCCCAAAGCTACCCCCAGGCCTTTTCTCTGCCCTATGGTATAGTTCAGTATTCCGCTGTGCTGCCCAAGCACATTGCCGTTCTTATCGGTAAAACAGCCTTTTTCACATACAGCGCCGCGGCTTCTTATAAAATCGCGATAATTTTCCCCGTCTTCTATAAAGCAGATCTCCTGACTGTCCTTCGCCTCGGAATTATTCAGAACTTTTTTTCTCGCCATATCCCTGACCTGCTCTTTGTCAGTGATACCCTCAAGCGGCAGCAGAAGCCTGGATATTATGTCCTGTCCAAGTCTGTAAAGCATGTAAGACTGATCTTTTTTTTCATTTTTGCTTCTGCTTATGTACCATTTTCCACTTTCTTCGTCCCGGCAGATCCCGGCATAATGACCTGTAGCGATATATTCGGCGCCGATCTTGTCCGCCTCTTCTGCCAGCGTCCTGAACTTCACCTCCGGGTTGCATACGATACAGGGATTGGGAGTATTTCCTTTCAGATACTGACGACAAAAATCGGATATGACCTTTTCTTCGAAGATCTCCCCCACATTTTTGCATATCAGCTCTATCCCAAGCTGCTCTGCCGCCAGCTCTGCTTTTTTCCTTTCGATATTATCATCAGCCTCAGTTTTTTCCGAAGCTTTTTTATGTATATCAAAAAACAGTCCCGTAACTTCAAAGCCTTTTTCCTGCAACAATAAAGCAGCGGCGGTGCTGTCCACCCCGCCGCTTAATCCTAAAACAACTTTATTCCCGTTATTCCTCCTCTTCAATGTCATGGTGATCTTCCTCCGCATTCGGATCGAATCCTTCAAGTCCCTTATAAGTTTTTCCGCTCTTCTGTGCATAATCGTAAATAGCTGCTTTGATAGCATGCTCTGCCAAAACAGAACAGTGGATCTTCACCGGAGGAAGCCCTCCCAGCTCATCTACTATCTTCTTGTTTGAAAGCTCCAGCGCGTCCTCAACGCTCATTCCTATGATCATGTCAGTCGCCATGCTCGAAGATGCTATTGCGCTTCCGCAGCCGAAAGTCTTGAACTTTGCATCGGTGATCTTGTCATTTTCATCTACCTTTATCGACATCTGCATCATGTCACCGCATACAGGACTGCCGTAGGTTCCTATACCGTCAGCGTCTTCTATTACTCCCACATTATGCGGATTCATAAAATGTTCCATTACTTTATCGTTATATAATGCCATATTTCTACCATCCTTCCTGACCTGTTACCGGAGACAGCTCTCTTAATCTTTCAACAACTTTAACCAGTGCATCCACCGTGTAATCTATATCATCCTTAGTAGTAAAATCTCCAACCGTAAATCTGACCGTACCGTTCATCTTTGTGATCGAAACTCCTATAGCTTCCAAAACGTGGGAAGGCACCAGCGATTTGGATGAACATGCCGACCCTGTGGAAACGCTTATCCCGAATCCGTCAAGCATGAGCAGGATAGCTTCCCCTTCTATATAATCGAAGGAAATGTTCAGATTGCCCGGATGTCTCCTGCCATCCTTGGGTCCGTTAAGCTGAACACCGCTGATCTTATCCTCGATCTGCTGCCAGAAGTAATCTCTGAGACTGCTGCAGTTGGATATATGATCGCTCAGGTTATGACAGGCAAGCTCAGCGGCTTTGCCGAATCCAACGATACCGGCAACGTTTTCCGTTCCTGCTCTTTTTTTGCTTTCCTGAGCTCCTCCATGCATGAAATTAGGAATTTTTATACCTTTTCTCATGTAAAGAGCCCCTACGCCCTTCGGTCCGTATATCTTGTGCGCTGACATGGACATGAAGTCAACGTTCAGATTTTTTACGTCTATATTTATATTTCCGAGTCCCTGTACAGCATCCGTATGAAAATATACACCATGTCTTTTGGCTGTAGCCGCAAGTTCTTTGATCGGCTCTATAGTGCCTATTTCATTGTTTACCATCATGATGCTTACCAGTATCGTGTCATCCCTTATTGCATCTTCCAGATCCTGAGGACTTACAAATCCTTCGCTGTCCACATCAAGATACGTTATTTCATATCCATGCTTCTCAAGATATTCACAGGTATGAAGTATCGCATGATGTTCTATTTTAGTAGTTATTATATGCTTTCCTTTGTTCTTCAGAGAATCTGCTACTCCCTCCAACACCCAGTTGTCAGCTTCTGTTCCGCATGAAGTAAATATTATCTCACGTTCCTCTGCATTTATCAAAGAAGCGATCTGTTTCCTCGCCTTGTCGAGTCCTGCCTTTGCTTCAAGACCTTCGCTGTACAAACTGGACGGATTGCCGTATAATTCAGTATAATAAGGTAACATTTCC
>UQNP01000168.1 GCA_900542385.1 uncultured Eubacterium sp. | reverse complement strand
TGAAGGTAGAAATATGGGAGCCTGATATGAAGGAACTCTTCGATAAATACCCGAAAATCGCACAGTATCCGTCAAAATGGCAGCCTGAATTCGATCTTCCTCTCAAATTCAGCGATATATGCACTTATGAGCAGCTTGTATCATCTCCTTACGCCGATGAACTGAACTACAAAGACCGCCCTAACGTGATCGGCATTCTTAAAGGCACCAGAGGCGGAAGATCAATCATCCTTAACGGTCATGCCGATGTGGTTACTGTCGGTGACCCCGACAAATGGGATAAAGACCCTTTCGAAGCATACGAAAAAAACGGACGAATATACGGCCGCGGCACCTGCGATATGAAAGGCGGCCTTTGGGCAATGATAAAGGCTGTGGATGCCATAGTAAGCTGCGGTATAAAACTGAAGGGAGATATATGTGTACAAAGCGTCGTCAATGAAGAACATTCCGGAAACGGCTCTCTCGCTTGTGTGAGCAGAGGGTTTACGGCAGATGCTGCCATTGTGCCCGAACCGACAGGTGCTGAAAATTTTTCAAAGAGTTCCGGAGGCGGTATATACTGGGAAATCCGTTTGCAGGGACTTGAAGCACATACCGGCAGCCGATGGAGGAACGGCCGCCCCAACGGTATAAGCGCAATAGAAAAAATCCCGGGAATAATAAATGGTCTCATGAAAAAGGAATCCGAAATAAATGCAAAGGAAACACGTCTGTCCTTAGGCATAGGAACTATTAAAGGCGGAAGCTACGCTACATCCACAGCTAAAGAGTGTACAATGACAGGTGTAGCATATTTCTCCCCTGCTCTCGGAACCGGTATTTCAGGGCTCGATAAGATCAAAAATATATTCAGGGATGTCATTGATGACGTGCAGAAAAAGGATCCATGGCTGAAAGAACATCCTCCTCAAGTCAAATATCTTCACTATGATGATGCCTATATGTATCCGGACTCTTCAGAATTCCTTTCTGTACTGACATCGGCAGGCAGATCCGTTTTGTCAAAAGACCTGAAAGAAATCAGTTTTTCCGCATGCGACGCACGTCATCTTGGGAATCAGGGCAATGTACCTACCATAGTGTATGGTCCCGGAGATATTTCCCTTGCGCACAGTCTGAACGAATACATCGAAACAGAAGAAATAATAAAAGCGGCTAAAGTCATAGCTGCCGTCTTATGCGACTGGTGCATTGAAGATAAAACAGAAAAAAAGCCGGAATGATCCGGTATTTTTCTGTTTTATCATATTATTTCTTCTTTTCCTGCTTTTTTACCGAGAAATATCAGCAATACTGCCATAACCACAAGTATTATCACCGGTATGTCAAAGCTTCCCGTCTCTCCGTATATCTTTCCCCATATCAAAGGACCTGCTGCTGCTATCAGATAGCCTGCACTTTGAGCAAATCCCGATAATTTTGAAGCATCACGTCCGTTATCCGTATGAAGTCCGAACAAAGCCATGGAAAAACTTATACAAAGACCGGAGCAAAATCCGCATAATGCTATTCCTATTATCGATACGATCCCATCGCCCGCTGCTGCCACAGCAATCATACCGGCAGCATATATCACACCTATTTGTACACCTGTTTTAGACTGGGAGCTGTTTTTCTTCATGATAACAGGCAGGAATGCTGATCCGGCCATTCCCATAACAACGTATACCGACAGTAAATATCCCGCCGATCCGTCATCCCATCCCCTGCTCTGAAGCATGGGAGAAAGCCAGGCTATAAAGCAGTAAAAAATAAAGGACTGCGTTCCCATATAAAGCGTTACCCACCAGGTTATTTTCTTTTTATAAATATGCGTTTTATTTTCCTTAGATACAGGCATAGTCACTTTTATATGTCTGTTCGTCACACATAAAAGCATAGCTAAAAAAGCTGGAAGTATCCATATAAAAATGGACTCATTCCATCCTGCAGCTGCGGCGATCGGGACACTTACAGCAGTTCCCACTGCCGAAACTATCTGCATTATCATAGTGTACAAGCTGGTAAGCGATTCTATCCTGTCAGGAAATCTGCTTTTTATAATGGCCGGAAGCATGACATTGCCAAGCCCTATAGCTCCACCTATCACTACTGTACCGGCAAACATTCCAAAAATTCCTCCGTAAGATCTCATAGCTATACCTATGCACATTACAGCAAATCCCGCCGCAAGAGTCTTTCCGGCTCCGATCCGTTCGCTTAAAAATACAGCCGCCGGAGAAACTGCCGCAAAGGTCAGAAGCGGTATAGTCGTGATGCTCCCTGCCGCTTCCGGTGACAATCCAAGACTTGCCTGTATATCATTGACCAAAGCTCCAACGCAAGTTACAGGAGCTCTCAAATTGCAAGCTATCATTATCACCATTATTATCAACATAATATTTTTCTTGTCAATCATTGTTGTTTTCTCTATCATCATCTCTATATTTCAGGTTCAACTTTTTATATATTAACATCAAGCATATCTTTATTCAATAAAATAAATTTTACTTGTATCACCATGAATTTTATCGCAGAAAAATGCGGACAATAATAACAAAAAAACAGATTTAAGGAGAAAAATATGAAAAATCGCGACAGCAAAAGCCTTCTGCGCGAGATACATCTCGGAATACAAATGGGCGAATACACTTTTGACCAGCTCCTCGATAAAATAGAAGACGAGGAAATGAAAAGCCTTGTGAAGCTGGCGCAGAACGAGCATAAAAAACTCAAACATGAAGCCGGAGGTCTGATAAAAGCATATGACACATACAAAAGCTCTCCGGATGTAATGGCAAAAGCCATGTTATGGTTTCACAGCAACATGAAAATGATGTCCGATGACTCTGACAGAAAAGCTGCCGACCTCATAACAAACGGGTGCAATACAGGAGTAAAGAATCTGAATCGATATA
>UQNP01000167.1 GCA_900542385.1 uncultured Eubacterium sp. | reverse complement strand
AAAACTATCATAAAAACAAAAATGCGGTATGTCACATATCAGGACATTCCGCATTTTTTATTCTTTATTTTCTATTCCTCTATAATGGTTTCACTTTATCTATGAAAGCTTTCAGGCTCTGTCCGTTTGTCATCCTTACCCTCGGGAGCAGCAGCGGATCATCTCCCGGCTTTGCTTTGCCATACTCTGTGGTCACCGCACACAAAAATCCTGATTTCTCGACCATTCCCACACATCTTTCGTTATAATCGCCGAAAGGATATGCAAAAGCATCTCCGCTCCCGCATATATCTATAGATTCTTTAAGATCACTCAGCCCGTCTTTTTCAGATATCACCGGGAATATACCTCCGTGTCCTATATTCCCTCCTCCTCTGTGCATATTATGGCTGTGGGATTCATAACTTACATAATCGCTTTTATATTCGCTTATTTTTCCCCTTCCATCGGATGAGGTTATCGTAAAGCACGTAGCCGGCACTTCGTATTTTTCAAGGACCGGTATACCGTTTTCCAGAAAGCTTTTAGCCCCATCGTCGAAACATAACACTATGCTCTTCTCCGGCAGCACAAGTTTTCCGTCTATATAATCTCTCACTTCCTGCCAGCTTGGATAATAGTAGCCCTGTTCATTGAGCCACTTAAGCTCCTCACTCAATGCCGCAACCGAAATATAGTTACCGTATCTTTTTTGCAGATCTTCCGGAGGATCATTTTCATCGTATACATAATGGTACATGCAGATCGGCAATCCTGCCGTCTCGTATGTTTTATTAGGCTCCACATTTACATTTCTGTAAACTCTCGTAGTCCGCCCTTTCTTATCTTTCACTGTATAGGATATCTTTCGCGTCCCTGCTTTATTCAATTCATCATAGGACACCTGAACATCACCTGTTATATCGTTCCCCTTTTCATCAGCAGCCGTATACCCCGGCTCCTTAAAAGGCTCTCCAAGCTTCACCGATATATCCTCCTCGCCCTTTATCTCAAGCTTCGGATTCATCTGCTCAGATACTGTAACATTCCTTACGGCTTCAAGACTTCCGGCTCTGTACGTCAAAGTGTATTCACCCGGCTTTGAAGGATCGACTTCTCCTTCTATCGTTATGTCATCCGTAACATCTTTACCGTTTATTACAGCCTTCGCACCCTGTTCTTCGTAAACGCCGTTTAGACCTATCTCCACGTTTTTTTCACCCTTCAGCTCTATGGAAAAATTATTTTTCTGGTACATGAAGATCGATATTGTTAAAACTGCGGCAGCGCAGGCTGCAACTGCAACTATACGCCTTATGCGCTTTTGACGCACGCAACGCTTCCTTCCTCTCTTATGCGACATACTTCTTCCTTCTCCTCAAATCTACGATTTTTTTGTCCGATAACATTAAATTTTGTCATTCGATTATAACATATATCTGTCTTTATGCTACAATATAGTTATGAAAAAACATGCAATAATACCTATCTTCATACCTCACAGAGGCTGTCCCAACGACTGCGTTTTCTGCAATCAGAAGGCTATAACGGCAAGAGGCAGCGATGTGACCCCTGAAGACGTAAGAAAAACAATAGAAACATATCTCCCCACTTTAAGGGGCAGAAATCTCAAAACCATTGAAGTTGCTTTTTTCGGAGGAAGTTTTACCGGCATACCCATAGAAGAGCAATCGGCATTTCTGAAAGTGGCTCATGAGTACAAAACAAAAGGGCTCATAGACAAAATACATATGTCTACAAGACCCGATTACATCACAGAAGAGATACTGGACAATCTTAAAAATTTCGATACCGACATCATTGAACTGGGTGTCCAGTCCTTTGATCCCGATGTTCTCAAAGCTTCAAACCGCGGACACACCGTAAAAGATGTTTACGATGCCTGCGAAATGATAAAATCATACGGATTTGAGCTGGGTATACAGCTCATGATCGGCCTTCCTGAAGATTCCCGCGAAAAATGTATATATTCTGCTGAAGAAACTGTCAGGATATCTCCATCTATCGCAAGGCTTTATCCCACCATCGTTCTCAACGATACGAAGCTTCTGACCATGTACAGAGAAGGTAGATATACGCCCCTTTCATCAGAAGATGCCGTAAGCATCACCAAGGACATGTACAGGATCCTCGACAGCGCCGGTATCAACATCATAAGAGTAGGACTTAAAAGCACTGACCTGATAACCGACGGCGGAGAAATATGTGGAAATACCTTTCACCCGGCTTTCAGACAGCTGGTCGAAGGCGAGATCGCCAGAGAAGAGCTGGAAAAGCAGCTATTGCTCTTTACAGATGAGGACTCTTCTTTCGACCTCAGGTCAGACGATTATTTCTCATTTTGCAGCAGCGGCGGTTCTTTTTCCAATATGGTGGGAAATTCAAAGAGAAACAAAAAATATTTTGCGCAAAAATATCCGCATATAAAAATACGCTACAAAGTGGACCCTGAGCTTGAAGCCGGACACTATGCTGTGGTAAAATGTAGCGTTGATGGATCATCAGATAACAGGAGGAAAAAATGAAAGCAGTTATTACAGTAATAGGAAAAGACACAGTGGGCATCCTTGCAAAAGTCAGCACTGCATGTGCCGGTGCCAACGCCAATGTATCGGAAGTAACTCAGTCTGTACTGGACCAGTATTTCGCAATGATAATGCTCGTGGACATAGAAAAAATGACGTGCTCTCTTGAAGAGCTCAAAGAAAGCATAGAAAAAAGCGTACCGGACATGACGGTACACGTAATGCACGAAAACATATTCAACTCAATGCACAGGATATAAAGATCAACGCATATACGATTCAACCGGAGGTATCAAATGCTCAATACAAAAGATATCATGGAAACGATAACCATGATACAGGAAGATCATCTTGACATAAGAACTATAACAATGGGTATCTCTCTGCTGGACTGCTGCGACAGCAATATAGATATTTCATGT
>UQNP01000166.1 GCA_900542385.1 uncultured Eubacterium sp. | reverse complement strand
ATACTCCCCTATAAAAATGGCTATTTATCAACTGTTTGTTGTGACATAGCCAAATGATTTTACTATCAGCTGTACCATAGGTACCAGGAGAAACACTGCAAAACTAAGGCATAATACAGCGAATATTATTTTCAATTCCTTGTTTTTATTCATATGCATCATACTCACCGCCCTATGAAGCCTGTACGTTTGCCTGAACCTGTTTCGGACTCTGCACTGCCTGCACATGCATCTGAGCCGCAAAGAGCCTGAATATATTGTTTTTCTTTATCTCAAGCTGATTCAATATGAAACTTTCAACAAAATCATCCTGAGGTGACATTATAATATCCTCAGGCGTGCCGTACTGCGCTATGCCTCCGTCATTTAAGATCATTACTCTGTCAGAAAGCGTCAGAGCTTCTTCAGGATCATGAGTAACGATTACAGTAGTAAGATCATACTCCTTTGCAATCGTCTTGATCCTGTCTTTGATCGATTCTTTTATTACGCCATCAAGAGCGCTCAGCGGCTCGTCGAGCAGAAGTATTTTCGGCTTCATCACCATCGTCCTTGCCAGCGCTACACGCTGTTTCTGTCCTCCCGAAAGCTGATCTATCTTCTTTTCGAGATGGGGCTCCAGTTCGAGAAGTCTTATAAGCTCTTTCACCTCTTCCGGCGTCGATATGTTCTTGTTGTTTCTGAGGCCGTATGTAATATTCTTATACACGTTGAGATTAGGGAACAAAGCATAGTCCTGAAATACTATGTTGAATCCTCTTTTCTCCATTGGGACATCTGTTATATCTTTGCCGTTGAATATCATCTTTCCACTGTCACATTCGGTTATTCCGAGTATCATGTTCAGAAGCGTTGTTTTGCCGCATCCCGAAGGTCCAAGTATCGATACTATCTCTCCGTCATTTATATCAAAACTTATCCTGTCGAGGATGGTCACGCCGTCATAACTTTTTTTAATGTTTTCCAGTTGCAGCATAAATTTCACTCATCCTTTCTCGCTTTTACATCTCCTGTATGCAACTGTGATTTTACTGCTCATACGGCGCACTATCAATCAAGGTCCCGTTAAATCTTCGCACACAAATCGTTAATTAAGGCAATAAAAAAACGCGTAAATCCGCGTTTTTTTACATCAAATTAACATTTATATCTACATGCTGACAAATATCTGATAACTATATTAGTACTTTAATCAGGCTGATCCGAAATGTTGTCTACCAATATAAGCTCCGCTCCCATGCCCTTGAATGTGGACCTTATGCTCAGCATGTCCGAACTTGTATATGTTCCTGATATTATGCTCGGAAATTCAGAACACCTCTCCATGAATTCTTCTCGCTTGTCTATATCTCTTTCAGAGTCCATAGAGCCTGTTATTCTTTTTACGAAATTGTCACGTTCAAGTCTGTATCTCAAAATTTTAAACTCTCCCGAAAGCCCTCTGCACTTTATCAGAAATTCTATCTCATCTTCATAATTTCTCGCAAGCCTCAAAATATCATTTTCCGTCTGTATCTTTTTCAGAGACCTTACAACATTTTCATCGAAATTATAAATAAGGATACTCATATTTATGATATTTCCCGCCTCATCTCTTAAGACCGATACCATATAGTTGTTTCCGGAAGCTATTACATCCTCTCCGAATTCCTTCATTCTTTTATAAGGCTCTGCAAGTATACCGTTCACTCCCCGCTCCATTATCTCGGCCAGCTCACAGTCATACCCATTTATCTTTTCTTTCTGCGCCTGTACGTCTATATCTATTATTACAGGTTTTGCCTTCAGCTTGTCCTCGTATTCAGAATATACACCCTTTACCTGCTTTCGCACAGCATCTTCTATATCGGCAGGGGCGCATCTCCTGTACTGCGCTTTCGTTTCTTTTGTCACAGTTTTTCCCGAATATTTTTTTCGGTACTCTGATGGATGCATACCGTACCACGTTTCAAAGTGCTTTATATAATATCTTACGGCTGAAAATCCTATCTCATCGGCAATGACGCCTATCTTCTTGCTTGTTCCAAGAAGCAATTTTTCAGACTCTTCCACTCTTATATATCCCAGCAGATCCTGAAAGCTCAATCCTGATGCTTCTTTTATTATATGGGACAGATAGTATATGCTCAGGTCTTCATTCTCGGCGATCTCGCTCAACGTCAGCTTCCTCGCATAATTATCATACATATATTCAGTTATCCTGTTTAATCTTCCCGCCAGTATACGGCTGCTTCTGCCTCTGCCATTCTCATCCTGGGAAATCTCCTCGTCTCCGCTGAAACAGAAATCCGATAAAAGACAGGCAAGCAGATTGTGTGTGCTTTCTATGACCTTATGTTCATAGCCCGGACCTTTTTGCAGCACTTCCATCATTATCCTTGCAAGGATATTTCTCAGAACTCCAAGGCTCTTTCTGTTGTCCTCTTTCAAATCGGTGACAAAAAACTTTTCCTTCAGGTCCTTGTAGTATCTGGCAAAATATGTGAAATCCAGCTGGAGCATCATTACCATATTGTCGCCGTCAACGGAGCTGAAACTATGCATGTCCATTCCGTTAAGTATGAAAATATCCCCCTGATTCAATGTATATGTATAACACCCATTTTTCAGTACAATATTCCCGCTCAACACATAAACCACTTCCATATCATCATGAAAATGTGTAGGATATTCCAAAATATTGGCAGTTACAACATTGATGGGCAGTTCATCCTTGTAGATAATTTTTTCTTTTAACATTTTATTTCTCCTGAGTTTACTTTAGACATTATGTCAACCTTTGTTCTTTTTATGCTCGACAATTTTCAACAAGCAGACATCCCCTTGATTTTAGCGGTTGCAGAAGTTATCCACACTTTTTTTGAGATTGTATACAATTTTATCCAAACCTCCTTGTGGAAAACTATTTTTTTACAATTCCTTAAATTTCAACGTTTTTGCTTGTCAAGTATATTTTTCT
>UQNP01000165.1 GCA_900542385.1 uncultured Eubacterium sp. | reverse complement strand
ATCTATCAAAAGATTATGTGAATATTTTTGATAATATAGATGGTTTTTTTATAATAGATACGGATGAAAAGATTGTATATATGGCGGATAATCTTATCAAGCAGATGAACCATAAGAGTCTGGATGATGTTGTAGGAAAGAGTATAAGGGATATTATTCCCACAAATAACGCATATAAAATACTCAGGACAGGAGAGAAACAGATAGGAGAGATGTATTTCGTTGAAGGATATACCATAGTGAGCAATGGATATCCTATATATAAAGACGGAAATCTGATAGGAGCTTTTGAATACGATGTGTTTGCGGATATAGGATTTGTCGAAGAGTTTCTTGAGCATGTTGATACTCTTGGAAATACGAATCCTCCGCATCTTAAAAGAACTTACAGCGAACACATTAAAGCAAAATATTCCATTGATGATATCAAAGGATCAAGTGCAGTAATAAAAAACATGAAAAAAGATATAAGGATCGCTGCGAAGAGCCCTTCAACGGTCATGATAACAGGGGAGACAGGCTCGGGAAAAGAGCTCGTAGCCCATTCCATACATAAGCTGAGTCAGCGGAGTCTTTTCAACTTTGTAAGCCTGAACTGTGCAGCCATTCCCAATGAATTGTTTGAATCAGAGCTCTTCGGATATGAGGAGGGGAGTTTCACAGGGGCAAAGAAAGGCGGAAAATTCGGTAAAGTTGAGATTGCCAACAACGGTACGCTTTTTCTCGATGAAATAGACAATCTGACATTTAGTATGCAGGCCAAGATACTGAGATTTTTGCAGGAAAAGGAGATATACCACGTGGGAGGCGACTTTGCGATACCTATAAACACGAGAGTCATTGCAGCCACGAATCAGGACCCGGAAGAGCTGGTCAATAAAAACAAGATGAGAAAAGATCTGTATTACAGGTTAAATGTTGTTGAAATAAAAGTTCCTCCGCTCAGAGAGCGAATAAAAGATATTCCGGAAATAACGGAAAGCCTTGTAAAGACTTTGAGCAGTGCTCCTGAAAGAGGAGTGAAGACCATAGAGAAAATAGACGAAAGGGTTTATGAGCTTTTGATGGAATACGACTGGCCGGGAAATATAAGAGAGCTTAGCAATATTGTAGAACGTGCGGTAAACAGATGTTATGAAAGAACGTTGAAGACAGAGCATTTCGTTGATTTCAGACGCAGGATCGATAAAGAGAGCCGTTCGCAGATGTTCAGCATAGGAGCAGGAAAGACCTTAAAGGAAATAAAATCTGAGGCGGAAAAATGTGCTGTTAAGGCGGCTCTTTCGAGAAACGGAGGCAATATAACGAGAGCTGCCGATGAACTGGGGATATCCAGGCAGATGCTTCATAGAAAATTGCACGATAGTAAATAAAAGTTTACAAAAAATATAATGTTTTCAGACAAATCACGATATTTTGTGTGAAAAAGAGAGACAATTCGTGTAAAATCCTTTTGCTGAAATGTAATAATTAAAAAATTTCAAAAAATTATCGAAAAATGTAATATGTTGAAATTCCAATGGATTTTAGATGAAAATTGAAAAAAATGCGTGAAAAAGGGTATACTCATTTCACGCATTTTTCTGATTTGGCACATAATTTGCTTTTTATGGTGGCGGTTTAAGAAATGCGCGCAAACTTAAGCAATGTTTATTCGGACTTTTATACCGGTATAGTATGCCGGGAACGTTTTAGGAGAGGAGGCTCAAAATGGGTAATGAATTAAACTCAAACAAATTAGGCTTCAAAAAGAAATTCGGATATGCCATAGGTCAGATGGTAGATTCGACAGGCTATAATGTATACTATTTCTTCTTCCTGTTTTTCCTGACGGATTTTGCGGGAGTGCCGGCAGGCATAGCAGGTACTATATCCCTTATAGCTATCATGTGGGATGCAGTGACTGACCCTATCGTGGGAAATATTTCGGACAACCTGAAATCACCTTACGGCAGAAGAAGACCTCTTATGATAGGAGCAACGATACCGTATGCTATATGCACGTTCCTGCTTTTCAATAACGTTGACTTTGGAACAAACGCTAAATTTGCGTATTTCGTAGTACTTGCTATATTGTTCTGGTCATGTTATAAAACTTATGTTATTCCATTCTTTGCTCTTGGAGCAGAGCTTACAGATGATTTCAATGAAAGAACATCTCTTCGTGCGTGGGCAAGCGTATTCCTGCAGCTTGCTGTAATGCTTGCGTCAGCAGCACCTCCGATGATACTGGAGATCGCAGGAAAAGCGGGACTTCAGGGAGCAAGAGGCTGGAACGCAGTAGGTGTTATATTCGGACTTATTATAATAATATGTTCGTTCATTTGCTGGACTTGTACAAGAGGCGGCGAACTGGTAGATAAAAATGAGACTGAAAAGGAAAATATAGAAGGACAGGAAAAGGTAAACCTTTTCAAGAACTTCATAGATATATTGAAGCTTAAGCCTGCATTTATATTGGCAGCAACTGTATTCCTTTTCAATATAGCTGTAACTTTCATGAGCAGCGGAGCCGTATATGCGCTTGTAAATATTCTCGATGCTTCTTCCGGGCAGCAGTCCACAGCTTTCGTAGTACAGTGCGGTATGGGTATCGTTTGGATACCTGTAGTAAACTTCCTGGCTGCTAAACTCGATAAAAAATTTGCTTACTGGTCAATGATGCTTGTAACCGGCGTGCTGATGTTCATATTCACATTTACAGGTTTTGCAAGTTTCCCTGTATGGCTTGTTTATGTATCCATATTTGCATTCGGAAACTGTGCATTCTGGACTTTGTACTATTCGATGATGTACGATATCAGTGAGGTTGATGAATTCAAATCGGGAAACAGAAGAGAAGGCGTTATTTCTGCAATGATGTCATTCTTCCAGAAACTGGGAGCAGCTCTTGCTACATGGGTAATGGGACTGCTTTTGAGTGCAGGAGGCTATGATGGAACTGCAGCTGTTCAGAGTGAAAGTGCTCTAAATATGATAAAT
>UQNP01000164.1 GCA_900542385.1 uncultured Eubacterium sp. | reverse complement strand
TAATTGTTGTAATAAATATATTTTATCGTCATATCCAGATATCTTGCATTGCCGTCTTTTATTTCTCTTTTAAGCTGTTCTATAAAAACTGCTATGTTTTTCCGTAAATTATGTTTTCTTTCGGAAACAGGTACATATGCCATTTTCACTTCACCGGTCTCTTTATTATAAAATACGGTACTGGTGTCGAGAGTTATTTTCCACGGCGCTATAAAATACTCTATCGAACTTCCCAATATTATCAATACCTGCTCAAGAAGATACAGCGCATCATCTGTCCTCTCTATCCTGTATCTGCTCAAAGGTGCAAATCCGCTGCAATCGTAACGCACCATTTCACCTTCTCCGCTCGCCATAAATCCCATCGGCATAAAAAACCTGCATTGTCCGGAAGACAGCATTATTTTTTCAAAATCAGCTATACTTTCTTTTTTTATCTCAGTTTTAAAATCCATGCTGTTCCACATAAAAATCTCCTTTCGTCTATCCTCCGCATTTGCTGCACGGAGTGTAACCTTTCTTTTTCGCTTCCTCCTTATCTATAGATATTACTTTTCGTTTTATGACACGGCATGTGCTTTTATGATATACATCACCGTCTTCAAAACAATAAACTGTACTTCCCGGAATCATACTTTCCGCATCGCATATACTGCAGGGAGCATATTTCCTTTTTAATCCGCCGTCCAGTATATGCTTAGCAGGCGAAGCAGTCACATAAGTACACTGTTTTCTATGATATCTTTTACCTGAATGCGGAAATATCCATACGGCTTCACCATCATCATCCTTCTCAAGAGCATCACTTCCCATGCCCAGCGACTTATTTTTCACTCCAACAAAATTGCGGTACTTTATTTTAGTTCTGAATTTAAAATCCTTTTCAAAACCAAGGGGAAGTTCAAGTTTAGTCTCAGCCTCTATACTATACGAAGTCAAACTATCCAGCCCGCCATCTCTGTACATTATTTTCACATTGCTTATTTTAGCGTTGTCAAAGCCTTTTCTATCTTCTGCCAGCCTCGTCATCAAGTCAGATCTTATAAGCGCCGGCGAAATTCCGCCATACGCTTTCATTGAAGATTCAGAGCTTTCATTTATGGCCGTATACAGACACTGTTCCCATCCTCCGTATATCCTCATAAAATACCCTAATGAAAGTACAGCAAGTATTACTATTGGTAAAAATACAGCTGCCTCCAGAGTATAAAACCCTTTAGTACTTTTTTTCATATACATATTTTTTTCCGTTTGCTTTTACATATATATCTATTCCTGTAAAATGCTCTCTGACAAGAAAGTCTTTATCGTAATAAGCTCTGTTATTTATCTGTATCAAATCGAGTATGCGTGCGGTCTTTATCCCTCTGTCCTGAAAGAAAAGCATGATCCTGAGATACTGCCCGTAATCACATCCTCTGTTTTCTTCAGGTATCACAGTATCTTGCGATATTCCATTCAAAATATCCTCTATATTTATCGCCCATGTTTTCCTGTCTTTCACCACCGGAACTTTATAGCCCTGATACAGAAGCTCTATATCGTTATCGGTTTCCGCATATGCCCACGCTGCTGCAATAAGAAGCTGTGTCGCTGCAGCAGCCGCTCCGGGGGTAAGAGCTTCAGCCGCAGCGATAACAGCATTTCTTTTCTCACTGTCGGAATATATATGAATCAGATTGAGCGGCATCCTCATGGCTGAAACAGCCATTTTCACTTTCTGCTCATTTCCCGCATCGGATAACTCTCCTCCAAGGATATATTCAACCTCGTTTTTAAAAAAATGCTTATCTGATATTTTATTTGTCCTGCTGTTAAACAAATTAGTTATATATGAATCAAACAGGAAATTTTCTGTTCCTTCTTTAAAAACTTTATTTATATCCGATACATTATCTGCGATAGATTCTGCCATTGCAGTAAGGCTTTGTTTAGGAAGATCTGAAGACGGAAGCGATGTTACAGCTGCTCCGTTCCTGAGAGTACGCTCCTTCATGTCATTTTCCGCATCTTCCTTTCTGACCTCTGAATCCATCTTATACTTTTCAGCTGCCAAAAACTTTGAATATTCCAGTATCTGTCTTTCCGCCTCCGATTCATCCGTCATCAAAAATCTGCCACCCGATACTTCCACGTCTCCAATATTTACGTCTTCCGTATCCTCCATAGTATACATAACGTATTCACACAGCTTTTCTGTCAGCTCCTTATCACTGCCCTTCATCATAAATATCCCGTACTCCTTCTGTACATTTTCATCAAATTCAGATAAAATAGAATCTCCCGCCAGACTTACAGTACTGTTTAAAACACTTTTTATCACATTTTCCTTCACCGCATATATGAGCATGAGCGATACAGCAGCTAATGCTGACAAAATAACTGTCAAAAACACTGCACTGTTTCCTTTTTTATTCATCATCGCCATCCTTTAACAGATCACAATATCTTACATAATCTGTTCCATCAATAAAAACGTATTTATCCTCTAAAGTGAATGTTCCTTTTTTCGTAAGTATCCCTTTGTTGTCCATAACTATGTACTTTTTACCATATATGCTCCCTCCGGTAAGAGATCTTTTTAAATCTGTACTGCCATCCCAACTTTCTTCATCCAAAATAAAGTATGATCCCTGTACAGATACAGCTGCTTCATTCATAAGAGCCGTGTGCATCAGACTCTGTTCACTCATTTCTCTGTAAAAAAATATTATTATCATTACCGATGTTATCACCGCTAATATCATTATCGGCATAACAAGAGCAGCTTCCATTATATAGCTTCCCTTTCGACTTATTCTTATATGTCTGAACATCATCAGTTAAACCCGTTCAAACCTTCAAAGGTCTTATTTACAAAATCCGTTATTTCCGTTTTAAATATAAGGCCCAGCGTCACAGCCAAAGCTATCAGTAAAGCCACCTTTATATTTACCACATAAAAAGCAACTATTGATTTTTTACCATTTATACTTTTTCCACATATTGAAAATATAAATAATTTCTAAATCCAGATAAATCA
>UQNP01000163.1 GCA_900542385.1 uncultured Eubacterium sp. | reverse complement strand
AAAAGTTCAATCAAAAAACGCACATTTAAAGCGATCTACAGATTATTAGACAAATTTTCTCCAGTAAACGGAGACTGCGGTCTTCTCTGTGATTGTGCATGCTGCACATGCAATGGAGCTTCCAACGCTTCCAATCACTACGATGAAGACGATCTTGGCATATATCTTTTACCTGGTGAACATAAAATTTTTACTGGAAAAGAAAAAGGATTTCGGTGGGAAAAACTTGATTCGGAAGACTACGAGTTTCCCGACAGTTGGCATGGCAATGTCTACTTTCTCCAGTGTCTTGCAGCGCCTTCATGCAATCGGGAAATAAGGCCTATTCAGTGCCGCACTTTCCCCCTTGCTCCATATCTGGATGAAGACGAATTCTTTTATATGATATATGAAAACGCGGAGCTCCCTTACGAATGTCCCCTTATAACAGAAAAAATACCGTTGAATGAGAATTTCATAAAGGCTACGTACACAGCCTGGAAGCATCTCCTCTCTGACCCGCTCATATACGACCTTGTGGAATTTGATTCCGTCAACAGACGCGAAGAGAATAATCCCATAGAGATCGTATATCCATGATCCATGATCCATGATCCATGATCCATGATCAATAATCATAAAGCAAAGCCTGACCTTAAAAGGTCAGGCTTTTTCATAATACATATCAATAAATGTTCTCACTTAATATATCTAATCTTCGGATTTCATTTTTATATAAATGTTTAAGAGCAAATACAAAATATACTACTCCTATAAGCTCTGCCAGAGGGAATGAATACCACACAAGATCAAGTCCGCCTACGACAGAAAACAGCCACGCCAGAGGAAGTATCCCTACAAGCTGTCTCAAAAGCGATCCCCAAAGACTGAGGAATCCGTGTCCCGTCGCCTGGAAAATAGATGATGCCATTATACCAAATGACGCCGGCAGGAAACACAGGCTTATTGTCCTTAAAGCCGGTATACCTATATCGAACATATCCTGGCTGTTCTGAGAATTGAATATAGATAGCAGTTCTCTCGGGAACAGCTGAAATATCACAAGCCCTACCCCCATTATTATGAAAGCGATAAAAAATCCTTTTTTGAAGGTTTCCATAAGCCTCTTACGGTTCTTTGCACCGTAGTTGAATCCCATTATAGGCAGGACTCCTTGATTCAGACCGAATACAGGCATGAATATAAACGATTGAAGTCTTCCGTATACACCCATTACTGCAACGGCAGTCTCGCTCATAGCCCCAAGTATGATATTCATACCGAACTGCATGATGGAAGCTATGGACTGCATCAGTATTGCAGGTGCCCCAACAGCGTATATGTCCTTGACTATCCTCTTATTGAATTTCCATCCGAAAAGCTTTACTTTTACAGGATGCTTCCCCTTGAAAAGTACTATCTGTCCAAGGCACATCGATAAAAACTGACCGGCTACAGTAGCCACTGCTGCTCCTGCCACACCCATTTCAGGGAACGGTCCTATGCCGAATATCAGCACCGGATCCAGGACTATATTCGTCACAGCGCCTACTATTCCGCATATCATAGGTATCATCATATTACCTGTTGCCTGAAGTATTTTTTCAGTGGAAACTTCAACCAGCAGAAAAATCGATCCTATGGAGATTATCATCATGTAGCTTATCCCATTGTCTACAACATACGGTGTATCAGACATGAGATTCATTATAGGAGCCGAAAGGAACAATCCTATCATCGCAAAAAATATCCAGTTTATAAAAGATAGTCTGTATCCGTGGCTTGCCGCCATATCGGCCTCGTCATACATCCTTGCGCCCAGCCT
Source organism: uncultured Eubacterium sp. (assembly GCA_900542385.1). Taxonomy (GTDB): domain Bacteria; phylum Bacillota; class Clostridia; order Peptostreptococcales; family Anaerovoracaceae; genus Lentihominibacter; species Lentihominibacter excrementavium. Next base: position 1,236 of record UQNP01000163.1, on the reverse strand, counting down.
TCTGGATATCAGAGAATTTATCCCCACTCCTGTTCCTACACCTACTGCTATAAGCAGCATCTGCACAGGAAATATGTACGTGACTGCCGCAAGAGCCTCTTCACTTATGAGAGACACGAAAAAACTGTCTACAACATTGTAAAATGCCTGAATGAACATGGACAGCACTGCCGGCCACGACATGCTGAAAATAAGGCGGTTTATCGACATCTCTCCCATCTTGTTCACGTGATGCTCCCCGTTTTTTGTTCCTCCTCCATACTCTTCTTCAAATTCATCAAGTTCACGATTCTCTTTCATTATACACCTCTTTATAAACATAAAAAATTCCCGAAATACAGCTATATATACTAACACCGCATACGGTAAAAATCAAGAGCTTCGCATCAATTATATCGTACAGAAAAAAAGGATTTCATCACCATATAAATCCTCCTGATCATAAAAAAGCTGTGCTTTACAGCACAGCTTCAAAATGTTTTCAGTCTTTGGATTTATAGTACAGCATACAATGGCAGTATCCTTCAAATTCCGGGTCCGCGATCTGTTCTCTGAACTCTTTGCATATACATTTATTATCCTCATTTATCTCCAAACGACACGGACAATATCCGTTCTTTTCCTTCAATCCCTTTTTAATGGTTTCCACTATTTCCTTGTTCTCGTTAAGTCTTACCGACATATCAACGCACCCTTTCTTATTCCTCTCCCGTTACTGAGCTTTCCAAAGTCCGTGAAGATTGCAGTAAGCATATACTTCTTCTGCTTCATCTCCTGCAAGAGCAAACTCAGCCTTAGGTGCTCCCGTATGATCCAGATACTTTATCTGACTTCCATTCTTAGTCTTAACTGCGATCCATGCGATATGATGCTCTTCAGTCATAGGATGATCAACAGATCCTACTGTTACAACGACCTTATCCGCAGTTTTCTCAACTACAGGCACATGCTTTTCCTGTGCAGCGTCAGTTGTGTTTGCTGTAAGCTCAGTCATCTTCTGTCCGCAGCACATTACAGGCACTCCTTTGTTTTCTACAAATGTTATTATATTTCCACAATGCTCACAAATAAAAAATTTCATTTTTAAACCTCCCTGTTTAATACTCACGTTATTTTTTACCTTTTTGGTACACTATCTATACTATAATCATACTCCTTTTTTCATATAAGTCAAGTAAAAGTTTTATCTTGACAAAAAACTTTTATGGTTTTATTATTTAACTGAATTTAATATTT
>UQNP01000162.1 GCA_900542385.1 uncultured Eubacterium sp. | reverse complement strand
TTTAGTTCCAGGCTATTCATCCACTGAATGCAGAGTGGAAAATGTTTCGTTGAAGACACCGGTAGTTAAATTCAAAAAAGGAGAAGAAGCTCCTTTGAGCATGAATATACCAATGGTTTCAGCTATAATGCAGGCTGTATCGGGAGATGAGCTTGCGATAGCGCTTGCAAAGGAAGGCGGTATATCATTTATTTTCGGCTCTCAGTCGATAGAAAGTCAGGCAGAAATGGTAAAGAAGGTAAAAGACCATAAGGCGGGATTCGTTACCAGCGATGCTAACATAAGACCTGATCAGACTCTTGGAGAGCTTCTTGAACTCAAGAAGAGAACGGGACATTCGACGACTGCTGTAACAGAAGACGGTACAGCGGAAGGAAAGATGGTCGGACTTGTTACAAGCAGAGATTATCGTATAAGCAGGATGTCTCTTGATGAAAAAGTATGTAATTTCATGACTCCGTTCGATAAACTCATATACGCAAAAGAAGGAATAACGCTTTCGGAAGCGAACGATATGCTTTGGGACAACAAGCTGAATGCGCTTCCTGTAGTGGATGAAAATCAGAGACTGACTCATTTCGTATTCAGAAAGGATTACGATACTCACAAGGCTTATCCGGATGAGCTTCTGGATCAGCATAAGAGATATGTGGTCGGCGCAGGTGTGAATACGCGTGACTACGCGGAGAGGATACCTGCTCTCGTTGAAGCGGGAGCTGATGTGCTGTGCATAGACTCTTCGGAAGGCTATACGGAATGGCAGAAGATAACCCTTGATTTTGTAAGGGAAAAATACGGAGACAGCGTGAAGATCGGAGCAGGAAACGTAGTTGACCGAGAAGGTTTCAGATATCTTGCCGAAGCGGGCGCTGATTTTGTAAAGGTAGGTATCGGAGGCGGATCTATCTGTATCACCAGAGAACAGAAAGGCATCGGAAGAGGACAGGCTACCGCAGTAATAGAAGTCGCCAAGGCGAGAGATGAGTATTTTGAGGAAACAGGTATATACGTTCCTATCTGCTCGGACGGCGGTATAGTTTACGATTATCATATGACTCTGGCTCTCGCTATGGGCGCAGACTTCCTGATGCTGGGAAGATATTTCTCAAGATTCGACGAATCTCCTACAGCTAAGCTGACAATAAACGGAAGCTATGTGAAAGAATACTGGGGAGAAGGTTCCAACAGAGCGAGAAACTGGCAGAGATACGACATGGGCGGAGACAGCAAGCTTTCGTTTGAGGAAGGAGTGGACTCCTACGTGCCGTATGCAGGACCTCTCAGCGATAACGTGAGACAGTCCTTGCAGAAAGTGAAATCCACCATGTGCAACTGCGGAGTAGTGACTATACCTGAGCTCCAGAAGAATGCGAAGATCACCCTGGTATCAGCTACGAGCATAGTCGAAGGCGGAGCACACGACGTAATCTTAAGAGAGTCTGGCAACAACAACAGATAAAATAATTGAGAGGATTTTAAACGATATGGATCATGAAAAAATCATCGTTTTGGATTTCGGCGGACAGTACAATCAGCTGATCGCCAGGAGAGTGAGAGAATGCGGTGTGTATTGCGAAGTGCATCCGTACACTCTTTCAATGGAGGAAATAAAAGCTAAAGAGCCTAAGGGAATAATATTTACGGGAGGTCCAAACAGCGTATACGGAGACGATTCTCCTCAGTATTCGACTGATATATACAGCATGGGCATACCGATCCTCGGCATATGTTACGGAGCACAGCTTATGGCGCATCAGCTGGGAGGAAAGGTTGAAACTGCTCCTGTAAGCGAATACGGAAGAACTGAAGTGGATATAGATGACAAGGGCGGTCTTTTCAGAGATGTTGCAGACAGGACCGTATGCTGGATGAGCCATACGGATTACATCAGCGAGCCGCCTGCCGGATTTGATATAACTGCCCATACTCCGGTATGTCCTGTCGCAGCCATGGAGAACAGAGCTGAAAAGCTTTATGCGCTTCAGATGCATCCTGAAGTTATGCATACGGTTGAAGGCATGAAGATGCTGAGCTCCTTCGTAATGGATGTCTGCGGCTGCCGGGGAGACTGGCAGATGGGATCATTCGTAGAGGATACCATAAAGGCGATGAAGGAAAAGGTGGGAGACGGAAAGGTGCTCTGCGCTCTTTCGGGAGGCGTGGATTCTTCTGTTGCCGCAGTGCTCCTTTCGAAAGCTGTAGGCAAGCAGCTCACCTGTGTTTTCGTGGATCACGGTCTTCTTAGAAAAAACGAAGGCGATGAGGTGGAAGCTGTATTCGGACCTGACGGACCGTATGACCTTAATTTCATCAGAGTGAATGCTCAGCAGCGTTTTTACGATAAGCTTGAAGGAGTTACAGAGCCTGAAGAAAAGAGAAAGATAATAGGCGAGGAATTCATCAGAGTTTTTGAAGAGGAGGCCAAGAAGATCGGCTCCGTAGATTTCCTCGTACAGGGTACTATATATCCAGATGTCATCGAGTCGGGACTTGGCAAGTCGGCGGTGATAAAATCGCATCACAATGTAGGAGGACTGCCGGATCATGTCGATTTCAAGGAAATCGTCGAGCCTCTCAGGATGTTGTTTAAGGACGAGGTGAGAAAGGCCGGCCTTGAACTGGGAATACCTGATCATCTGGTATTCCGCCAGCCGTTCCCAGGTCCGGGACTTGGCATCAGGATCATAGGAGAAGTCACGGAAGAAAAGGTTAAGATAGTTCAGGACGCTGACGCTATCTACAGAGAGGAAATAGCAAAGGCTATGGAATCCGGCTTGATTCCGAAGTACGGTGAAGAGGGAACTCTCGGCCAGTACTTCGCAGCCCTTACAAATATGCGAAGTGTAGGCGTTATGGGAGATTTCAGGACCTATGACTATGCAGTCGCTCTGCGAGCCGTGCTCACCAGCGATTTCATGACAGCTGAAGCAGCCCAGCTCCCATGGGAAGTGCTCCAGACAGTAACGACGAGAATAGTCAACGAAGTAAAACACGTCAACAGAGTAGTGTACGACTGCACCGGCAAACCCCCGGGGACGATAGAGTTCGAATAGACACCACATCTCTGGGAAGCCTTATTTTGCAGGCTTTCCAGAG
>UQNP01000161.1 GCA_900542385.1 uncultured Eubacterium sp. | reverse complement strand
AATTTTACTGATCATGGTGTTATAATAAGAGTATAAGTAATATATCCTTAAAGTATAAAAGAAAGGAGCGGTATCCATGTGTACATGTATAACTTACAGAAACGGAGATTTTTATTTCGGAAGAAATCTGGATCTTGAGCATGATTTCGGTGAGCGAGTAGTGATAACTCCAAGAAATTTCACATTAAAATTTAAAGATATGCCTTCTGTTGAGGAACATTACGCTATGATAGGAATGGCATCCTCAGAAAACAGTTATCCTCTATATGCTGAAGCTGTAAATGAAAAAGGCCTTTGCGCCGCGGGATTAAATTTCCCTCACAGCGCCTGCTACAATGAGTTTGAGGCAGATAAAAAGAATGTAGCGCAGTATGAACTTATACCGTGGATATTGAGCCAGTGCAGCAGTGTCGAAGAGACAAAAGATCTGATAGACGATCTTAATGTTATCGATTCTGCGTTCGCAGAAAATATTCCTGCTGCTCCGCTTCACTGGATGATAGCTGACAGGAATAAAAGCATGGTTATAGAGTCGGTAAATGAAGGTGTACAAGTATACGATAATCCTTACGGAGTACTTACTAACGAGCCGCCGTTTTCATATTACAGAGAGCATCTGAATCTTTACGGTAATTTGAGAGCAGACGCTCCGGCCGGTGTTTTTTTCGGAAACAGCAAGGAAACAATGAATGAAAACAGCCCGAAACTCCGGATATATGGAGAAGGTCTTGGTGCTGTAGGACTTCCCGGAGATTATTCACCTGTATCGCGTTTTGTAAAAGCTGCGTTTTTAAAGTGGAATTCTTTTTCACATAAAGATGAGATTTCAAACGTGTCACAGTTTTTTCATATCCTGGATTCGGTAGCCATGGTAAAAGGATCTGTCATAACAGAAAAAGGCGAATATGATATTACTCTTTATTCATGCTGCGTAAATGCGGACAAAGGAGTATATTACTACAAAACATACGAAAACAGCCGTATACAGGCAGTTGATCTGTATAAGGAAAACCTTGAAGACGACAAGCTTAAAATATTCGAACTAATCAGAGGTCAGGACATAAACTTCATAAACAGACACAACAGGGAAGTTAAACTTTAATTGAAATAACAATAAAAAATCACATGTGAACTGCAAAACATGTTAAAATATATATAAAAAAGGGAGGGAGAATCATGAAAAAACTTTTTAAAGACTGGAATTATAAAAAACACGCAAAATTTGTGACCGGCGTATATCTGACCATGTATGCCGTTGATATGACCATAGGATACATAGTAGTGAAAAAATGCCTTGAAAAATCAGGCATAGAGCATGATGAAGATTCGGAAGTGAAAGAGATCTTATGATCGTTTATTTTACAGGCACGGGAAACAGCAGATATCTTGCGCGTACAGCATCATCAGTACTGGACGATGACATGATAAACGCCGGCGACATAATAAAATCAGGGAAAAAGTATTCGGAATTTCATTCGGAAAAACCGTGGGTATTCATATGCCCTGTTTACGCATGGCGTATTCCACGTATTTTTTCGGATTTTATAATGTCAAATGGATTCAGAGGAAACCGGTGCGCCTATTTCATAGTCAACTGCGGACAGGATATAGGCTGTGCCCAGGATGAAATAGAGAAGATCTGTCTTGAAAAATCCTTTACCTGTATGGGGACTGCCGAGATATGGATGCCGGAAAACTACATAGCCATGTTTACGGCTCCGGATGAAAAGGAAGCGGATAATATCATATCGGAAGCAGATATAATGATGGAAAATCTTCTGGAAACGATCTCATCCAGAAAGAAATTCCCTAAAAAGAAAACGGGATATTTGGACAGTTTGAAGAGCGGTATCGTCAATTCTCTGTTTTATACGTTCTGCGTGAAAGCCTCGCCTTTTTATTCCACTGATAATTGTATATCCTGCGGTCTTTGTGAAAAGCTGTGTCCGCTGAACAACATAGTTATAGATGAGGGCAGACCGAAGTGGGGAAGAGATTGTACCCATTGCATGGCCTGTATATGCGGGTGCCCGAAAAACGCCATAGAATACGGTAAAAAAACTAAATACAAGAGACGTTACTATTTGAAATAGCATATTGCAGAAAATATACAAAAAAGCCTGAGGGATTGATCTGTCTGCTCAAAGAGCAGTAACCAAGGTAAATCCAACAGGCTTTTTATTTTTTCGCACAAGAATAGACATTCTATTATTCATACCATATATAGTATTTTAAATTGACGCGAAGCACAATATGTGTTAAAATAAACTAAATTCGTGGTTTTATCGCAATCAGGAGATGAGATACCTTGAAAATAGCAGGACTTCAAAAACTTACGCTTCTCGACTTTCCGGGAAAAGTAGCATGTACCGTATTTACAAACGGATGCAACTACAGATGTCCCTACTGTCACAACGCTTCGCTGGTTCTGACAGGAAACACGCAAAGCGCTGATGCATACCTGGATATGGAAGAGATAACAGATTTCCTGGAAAAAAGAAAGGGTATCATCGACGGAGTAGTTATAACGGGAGGAGAGCCGACCATCCAGCGCGGTCTTGAGTATATGCTGGAGAAAATAAGAAAATACGATGTAAGCATAAAGCTGGATACTAACGGCAGTAATCCCGAAGTGCTAAGGAGATTGATAGCGAAAAATTTTATTGATTACATCGCAATGGATATCAAAAATTCTCCGTCAAAATACGGAAAAACGGCAGGGCTTTCTGCGATAGATCTTGATAGTATAAAAGAATCTGTAAAGATCGTGATGGAGAGCGGGAAAGATTACGAATTCAGGACAACTCTTGTTAAAGGCATTCATGAAATCGAAGATATTGAAGATATCGCAAAGTGGATAAGCGGTGCTGAAAAGTATTTTCTGCAGCAGTTCAAGGATTCGGGAGATCTCATAAAGCCATACGGTCTTGCCTCTTTCAGTACCGAAGAAATGAATGATTATGCCGATGCTGCGAGACAGTTTGTTGAGACTGTCCAATTGAGAGGCATTTGAATCAAAAAGGAGAGAAAAATGTATCAGATTATTAAAAGAGACGGCAAAATAGTTGATTTTGACATTACTAAAATAGCAAATGCCATGAAGAAAGCTTTTGAAGCGACGGAAACCGAATATACGGAC
>UQNP01000160.1 GCA_900542385.1 uncultured Eubacterium sp. | reverse complement strand
TGAATACGATGCAGAGATGGTTGTTTTAGCCATAGGTTTTGTACCTAACAGCAGTCTTGCAAAAGATGAACTTAAACTTCATGCAAATGGAGCGATACTCGTAAATCTTCGCCAGGAGACGAGCCTCCCTGATGTATATGCCATAGGTGACTGCGCCACAGTTTACAGCAACGCGCTGAAGAGCCCTGCTTATATAGCTCTTGCTACCAATGCGGTGAGAAGCGGCATAGTAGCGGCTCACAATGCCTGCGGAACGGATATCGAGTCAGCAGGGGTACAAGGCTCTAACGGTATAAGTATCTACGGATATAATATGGTGTCTACGGGACTCAACCTCAAAGCTGCTGAGAAAGCGGGGATAGAAGTCGAATATACGGATTATGAAGACTTGCAGAAACCTGCGTTTATAAAGGAGAACAAACCGGTAAAGATACGCATCATCTATGAGAAAGCTTCAAGACGTATAGTTGGCGCGCAGATGGCGTCCTATGAAGATATTTCGATGGGCATACATATGTTTTCTCTTGCGGTAGAGGAAGGTGTAACGATAGATAAACTGAAGCTTCTGGATATATTTTTCCTGCCGCATTTTAATCAGCCGTATAACTATATAACAATGGCGGCTCTTGGAGCAAAATAATCATAGGATAAGAGAATATGAATGATATGACTGCCGTAAAGCTGATGGATAAAATCAACGAAAGCGGCAGTCTTTTTATAGTTTGTTTGACAGCTCTTTTTTAAGAGTATTTAAAAAACCGTTTGATGAGATCTCATATATCTTTTCAAGGATCTCTTCTTCTGATATCGACCGGCTGTGCTGATACCAGTATTTTATCACACCTATGACGGCAGAGGTCTGGTATTCGACAAGTATAGCTGTCATGTCAAAGATATTGGGTACGGATTTAAGGCGTTCTTCGATAATCGTCATGAATTCTTTTTTTATCTTTTCTGCCAGGTATTCCTGATCCCGCCTTTTGAACAGGATCTCTATGTGTTCATCGCTTTGGATAAAGCTTTTCATGAGGATAGTGCCTATTGCGTTTTCATGAAGCAAGACTTCGATGTAATCTCTGCGTTCAAGTTCTTTTCGTATGGGTATCAGTATGCCGTCTACGGCGTGATCCAGCAGAAATGCGGACGGGATTGTTTATTGAAAGAAAGAAAATCAGATTTTATAATTTATCCAGGAACATCGCATTTCTGTTGGAAAGAGAAAGGAGGCTGCTGCCTTTGGATATCATAAAAATTTGCGGTCTTACGAAGGACTACGGAAAAGGAAAGGGTATTTTCGATATAGATATAACCGTTCGCAAAGGAGAAGTTTACGGTTATCTTGGACCTAACGGAGCGGGAAAGTCCACGACGCTTCGCCATCTTATGGGATTTATGAGGCCTCAGTCGGGTATGGCAAGCATAGAGGGAATGGATTGCTGGAGGCAGCAGAAGAAGATACAGGAGAAGGTCGGATATTTGCCGGGAGAGATAGCCTTTCCCGATGACATGACAGGGAGAGCTTATCTTAAGCTTATAGGGAAAATGCGCAAGATGAAGGATTTTTCATATGCGGAGAAACTCCTTGATTTTTTCGAGATAGATCCGAATGCGGGGATCAAGAGGATGTCAAAAGGCATGAAACAGAAGATAGGCATCACTGCGGCATTCATGCATGATCCGGATGTGCTTCTCTTAGATGAGCCTACCAGCGGACTCGATCCTCTTATGCAGAACAGATTCGTAGAGCTGATAGAAGAATCAAAGAAAAGAGGAAAGACTGTCATACTGTCCTCTCATATGTTTGAAGAGGTGGAAAAAACATGCGACAGAATAGGTATAATAAGAAACGGGAAGATCATACAGGAAACCGATATAGATGATCTGCGCCGGTCACAGTTTAAGACTTACAGGATAGGTCTTGAAGAGGATTCTGACGCTGATGTCCTCATAAAAGCTTATCCTGATGCTGAATATGCAAAGAAACGGGGAGAGATCCTTATTTCGACAGTGGACAGCGAGGTGGGCAAGCTTATATCATTGCTTTCAAAATGCAGCGTCAGATATCTGAGTGAAGAAAAACACACTCTTGAAGATTACTTTATGAAATTTTACGACGAAACGGATGAACAGGAGAAAGGAGGAGTGCTGTGATGATAAATATTCCTTATTTTTTGCAGACGACAAAATCCAATTTCAAGTTCCTCTGCGCTTTCACCTTTGTGCTCTGTATCTTTCTTACGGTAATGACCAACGTATTCACGCCGCAGACGGTATCGGAAATGCAGTCAGCGGTAAAAGGAACGGTCGCATCAAATATACTTACGGGTGACGGAACGCTGATAAGCTTCATGTCAAATTCCTTTTATACGCTTATGGCGATAGTATTTCCCATGGTATATTCCATAATGGTGGGAAACAGGATGATCGCTGAAAAGGTGGATAAAGGCAATATGGCGGGATTCCTTTCGACTCCTGTGACGAGGAGTAAGATAGTTTTATCGAGCGCACTGTATTTTATTCTGTCTTTAGCAGTGATGTGGGGGATCTCCTCTGCTGTTGGAATAGCGGCGGCCGAAGCTTTTCAGCCGGGAGAGCTTGATGTAGATAAGTTCCTGATGATGAACCTGGGAGCTTTCCTGTATCATCTGACCATAAGCAGCATATGCTTCTGCTCTTCGTGCGTGTTCAATACTTCAAAAAATTCGTTGATTTTCGGAGCCGGAATACCTCTTTGCTTTTTCGTGATAAGTCTTTTCATAAAGCTGTCGGACAGCCTTGATTTTCTCAGGTATTTTACGCTCAATACTTTGTATGATACACAGAAGATAATTGATGGAAGCGGATATGAAGGCGGATTTGCAGCTATGACGGTGATGTCGGTAGTTCTGTATGCTGCAGGAATAGCGGTATTCCGCAAAAAGGATCTGCCTTTGTAACGGAAAAATAAGGACCCGGGCTATTGTCAGAAAAATCTTGTAATATTTTAATCTTTACTATATACTGAAATCGCAATGGGAAACATTGTTATAATTTATTGTATAACGATAAAAAGAGGATTGACGGATATGATCTTGATGAGAGACAATTTTAGCAAGCAAGCAAGCAAGCAAGCAAGCAAGCAAGCAAGCAAGCAAGCAAGCAA
>UQNP01000159.1 GCA_900542385.1 uncultured Eubacterium sp. | reverse complement strand
AAATCCAAATCAAAAATAGCCTATTGTCTAAAAATTTAGACAATAGGCTATTTTCTAAAATCGTTTTTTTACCCATAAACGCTAATTTCTGTCCAGTACTTTAGACATCGTCTAAAATACTGGACACTTTTTACCTTTTATCTTTCTCTCTTTCTTTCTCCTCTATGTTTTTTATCGTCCTCAGCTTATTATATAAAGTTGCTCTTGATATCTTCAGCATATTTGCCGCTTTTATCCTATTTCCTCCGCATGATTCCAAAACTTTGAGGATAACTTCTCTTTCACATATCTCTCTCGCCCTTTCAAGGGGAGCATCATCTTTGAATACATCTTCTCTCACATTCATTTTCAGCTGTCTGGAAATAAAATCTCCCAGATCTTCCGTATCTATATAGTTTCCCGTACACATATTCATAGCACGCTCAATTACATTCATAAGCTCCCTCACATTTCCGGGCCAATGATAATTATAAAATATCTTCATTACATCATTGGATACCGATTTAACCTTTTTGTCAAGTTTTTCATTCATGTCGCCGATAAATTTATCAATTAAAGCCGGAATATCTTCCTGCCTTTCTCTCAGAGGCGGGATCGATATCTTTATTACGTTGAGACGATAATAAAGATCTTCTCTGAAGTTTCCTGCCCGCACAAGCTCTTCGAGGTTTTTATTAGAAGCCGCTATTATCCTGACATTCATCTTTCTGCTTCTCCCTCCTATCCTCGAAAACTCCTTTTCCTGAAGCACCCTCAAAAGTTTCGGCTGTATATGGTACGGCAGCTGATCTATTTCATCCAGAAATAATGTTCCATTTTCCGCCATTTCGAGAACGCCTGCTTTTCCGCCTTTTTTCGCACCTGTGAATGCACCGTCCTCATACCCGAAAAGTTCCGATTCAAACAAAGTATCCGGTATCGCGGCGCAGTTTATCTCTATTAGAGGACCATTCATTCTTCTGCTGCTGTTGTGGATAGCATGAGCTACAAGTTCTTTGCCGCATCCCGTTTCCGCTTCTATCAGGCAAAAAGAATCCGACTCAGATATTTTCATTATCATATTCTTGAGATCAACTATCTGACTGCTTTTCCCTGCTATATCCGATATGCCGTACTTCGTATTTTTGAAATTACGCTCCATAAGATTTTCAAAACTGTTTCTGTCTTTCATGTTTATTTTTATATTCCCTGCGTTTTTTCTCAGTTTTTCCAGGAAATTCTCTACTTCCTCAGCACAAGAGAATAAGTCATAATCGATCACCCAGCTTCCTTTACTCATATGCAGTCTCTTCATTTTTGATATATTCATTGTGCTGAATCCCATATAAAAAGCAAGCTCACTATCTTCATCATTTGTAAGAAAGCTTTTTATCCTGCTTCCGGGATGCACTTCACTTATATTCTTTTCCGTCACTTCTTCAGGCAAATTTTCTCTATCAATCTCCACTATGCGCCTTTTCATATCCTCCGACATATATTTTATATTTCCTGAATCATCAGTAACTATGAGTCCATCAATGCAATCGAGTATAGCCATGCACTCTTCGTAAGACAATTTTGCTCTATTGCCGTTTTTATTCATAAAATCCTCCAAAAAACCCCTTGATCCCGCTGCAGTCTTCCGCGTCGTTTTCAAGGGGGCGCTGTTTTTTCATGCATTCTACTTAAGCAGTATTCTGTATATTATTTCGTTGAAATTTCGTTCTATGTACGTTCCTTTTTTACATACTATCGGTATACCTTTGTTAGTGGATATATGTATATTGTCATCGTCCTGTATTATACCCACCACCTGTCCTTTGAACATATCGGCTATTTTGCTCAGACTCGGCACCATTCCTGCCCGCATAAGGTCTGCACGCACTTTGTTCACTACGATATATATATCTTCTATACCGTTATCCTCAAGATACCTTTCTGTTACATCGGCATCTCTAAGCGAAGAGACTTCAGGCTCTGTAACTATAACTGCCTTGTCCGAAGGAGCTATGGCGACATCAAGCATATCCCCTATGCCCGCAGGACAATCTATTATTATATAGTCAAAATACCTTTTAAGCTTGCCGCATAGGATCTCCATATGGAGCGGAGTTATATCCCTGTCATCTCTTCTCGGAGAAGCTGCCATAAAGTAAAGACTTTCAAATCCCTTCACTTTTATCATGGCTTTCTTTATACGGCATATTCCGGACATAACGTCCATTATATTATAGACCACTCTGCTTTCCATACCCAGATAAAGGTCCATGTTTCTAAGTCCCATATCCATATCGAGAAGCATTACGCTGCACCCTTTTTCAGCGAGCATCGCTCCCATATTTACAGCGAACATTGTTTTTCCTGTGCCGCCTTTACCCGATGAAATTAAAATGACTTTTCCCATCCTTCGATTTCTCCGTACTTTCCTATGATTTCTCTTGCTATTGGTGCTGCATTTGCAGATGTTTTCCCTTGAACAAGCATTACAGCTACTGCTATACGCGGCTCATCCGCAGGAGCCAGAGCAACTGTCCACGCAAAATTGTCGTATTTCTCCTTATACGCATCTATATCATCGTATGTCAGTTTCCCGCCGCTCAAATTTATCAAAGCACGTCTCAATGCACCGTCTTTATCATCATACATATCAGGATATTCATCCATAAGACGCTCAGCCTCACTTTCCGCATCATTGAACGATATGCCCGGTGCTATCAGATGGATATGACGCCTTATATAATCATATTCATCTTCCGGGTCTATATACCCGGATCGCTGTGCAGTACCGGTCTTTGCCGCCACAGAATACGGAAAATCAGAAAACGCACGCTCAAGTGAGCCTCCGTCTCCTTTTGCCACTTCCGTCATCGCATCTATTAAATATCTGATATTTTCCTTGTTGGAATATGTTTTTTCCTGATTTTTAGAAGAATTCTTTATAAGAGACACTTCGCTTCTGATGCCGCCGCTGCCGAGAGTTGCCATGTAAGATGCCATCTGAAGTGTTGTATAAGCATTGTCCCCCTGACCTATCGCTATGTTGAAAGTGTCGCCCAATGTCCATCCCATCTGGTTGAAATAATCGTATTTACAAGTACACGCCAGTTCGTATACTTTTTCCGGTCTGATCATCTTTTCTTCTTTTAGTTTGCCTATAATTTCATCTAAAGTCAAGTCCTTATCGCCCCAATTTGAGATTTTT
>UQNP01000158.1 GCA_900542385.1 uncultured Eubacterium sp. | reverse complement strand
TCGGAATCGTAATAGGAGTAACAGCAACCATCGCACTTACATATATGGTTGTGTCGATAATATGGGCGGTCTCACAGTTAGTAGAGCATGCTGCGAAAGAAGAGAAGAAACCAATAAGGGACATAATAAGCAATCGAATTTATACATTTGCAGCGTTTATAGTAGTGCTTTTCATGGTGCTTAACTTATTGATTATAGTGTTCGACCATTTGACATCGCTCTAAATGAAATGGAGTATTATGGCGGATATTACGGAAACTGCGGAAATACTCAAAGATATTATGGAGATTAATTTAGAATTTTTTGCATTTGGGCATTCAAAGAGGGCTGTAAAAAATAAGTTTGGTAGTAAGAAGAATTTAATTCGAGAAGAGATAGAAGATAACGTTTGAGGAGGAAAGATGAAAATAAAAAAAGAAACACATGCTGATACTGCGAAAACAATTATTGTTGTCGAAGGTGATGATGGAAGATATGCAGGGTCGGCAAGGATAAATATTGATTTTGATGGAAGCCCAGAGGCTTGTAGGTTAATCAAAGAAAACGCAGAAGAGATAATAAAAGCGGCTGTAAAAAGATTGAACCCATCTAATAATTAGACAGGTTCATGGAAGCTATTTGATTGAGTTTTTAAATTCTTTGGATGTAAGAATATTGTAGAGTGTTTCCTTTAATACATCTTGAAGTTCTGTTCTGGTAAGATTCACACCATCAGGGATTCGGGTTGTTGACTCCAGAACATACTCGTCAATCATAGCTTTTAGTTGTAAATCATTATTCATAAAAGACCTCCCTTCTTTCACATCTTATCATGATGCGACAGAAAAGGACAAGAAGAAAGGAGAAACTACTATGGCAGCAATAGAACCTATCATATATTCAGCGATTGAGGTTTCAAAGGTTTTGAGAACAAGACCTGAAATTATATACAAACGGCTTGAGCGTGGAGAAATCCCGGGATACCGGGAAGGTGGAAACTGGAAGATTCCAAAGGATCTTTTGAGGGTTCATATCGAAAACGTAGCAATAAAAGAAGCTAAGGAAAGGAGGAAGTTGCATGAAGAAGTACATATGGAATCCAAATAAATTTAAGGAAAATATTATAGAGCCTGTAGTAGGAATGTTGGCGTTTTTGGCACTAAGTATTAAATGGTTTTAGGAGAGGGTGAGGGAAATGTCAATGGTATGCGTAACAGGCTGTAAAGAGTGTACGGGTTGCATGGACTGCTATGACGAGCGAGAAGCACAAGAGCAAACACCGAAAATGACAGAAGAACAGAAAGAGGATATTTTCGAGTGTCTTGACGGTGTGAAGATGGCGGCTATGGAGATGTATGAGTTTAGTGAAGATGAATTTTATGATTTGATGACGGAATATATAGAGAGGTAATTATGGCGAGAAAATTAGTAAATACAAAAGAAATCAGCCACGGCGAATGGCTGACTCTTAGAAAAAAATCTATTGGTGGATCTGACGCAGGGGCGCTCATGGATATGAACCCTTGGTCATCACCGCTATCATTATACGCTGATAAAAAGGGATTGACAACCCCTAAGGAGACAACGGAAGCCATGAGGCTCGGAAACGACCTTGAAGAATATGTGGCGCAGAGATTTTGTGAACAGACAGGCAAAAAGGTTAGAAGAGATAATTTCATGTGGCAGGACGAAGAATACGACTTCATTACTGTCAATGTTGACAGGGAAATTATTGGCGAAAATGCAGGTCTTGAATGTAAAACAATGAACAGTTTCGCTGGATATGATTTAGAAAACGGTGATGTACCATCACGGTATTATTGTCAATGCCAACATTATATGATGGTGAAGGGATATGAGCGGATGTACCTAGCTATACTGGTCTTTCAAAAAGGTATATATGTGCTGACGATAGAACGTAACGAGCCTTTTATTAAGCGGTTGCGAGAAACTGAAATAGCATTTTGGAAAGATTATGTTGAGAAAAATTTGATGCCTGCACCATCGGGTAACGATATGGAAACGGTAAAAGAAATATATCCAGAGGCCATTTCCGGACAAATGAGTTTAGAGAATGCAGATGTATCTATAAAAAGAATCAGAGAGCTTGATGCAGTTATAAAGGACTTTAAGGCAGAACAGGACAAACTGAAAGCAGATTTATGTGCAAGGCTCGGGGACCATGCAGTGGGTCTTGGAAACGAATATGCCTGCTCTTGGAAGAGCCAAAAAAAGGATGGTGTAGATTCAGCTGCACTTAAAAAAGAGTTCCCGGAAGTCTATGAAAAAGTGAAGAAAACCTCTGAATTTAGAGTGTTTAGAACAAAGAAGATGTAGGAGGCATGAAGATGACAGCAAGAACAGTAAACGTAAATAATCCGCAGGCGGTGATAGCAAAGAAGAAGGAAGAGCCTAAGACGATGATGCAATGGATAAAGGGATACGAGGGACAGATTGCAAAGGCGCTTCCATCTGTCATGACACCAGAGAGATTTTCAAGGATTGCGATGACAGCGGTTACAAAGAGTCCTACCCTCGGAAGATGTACGCCGGGAAGTTTTATGGGCGCGCTTCTTACAGCAGCGCAGTTGGGCCTTGAGCCAAATACGCCGCTTGGACAGGCGTATCTGATCCCGTATAAGAACAAAGGCGTATTGGAATGCCAGTTCCAACTCGGGTATCGGGGTCTTATCGAGCTTGCGCACAGATCTGGCGAACTTAGATCCATAGAAGCTCACATTGTGTATGAAAACGATGAATTTGAGTATGAATTGGGCCTCGAACCGAAGTTGAAACACGTTCCGGCGATGAAAAACAAGGGCAAAATAGCGTGGGTATATGCGGTATATAAACTCAATTCCAGTGGCTTTGGATTTGAGGTAATGAGTAAAGAAGATATAGAAGAACACAAGGAAAAATATAGTAAAGCTGCTCAAAGAGGTTTTTCTCCATGGAAGAATAGCTGGGAGGAAATGGCAAAGAAAACCGTTATAAAGAAGGCTTTGAAATATGCTCCACTTAAAACAGATTTCGTAAAAGCAGTAAGAGAGGATGAGGCCACTTTTGATATTAAATCTGACGGAGACGAATTTGACATAATACAAAAAGATACATTCGATGAAGAAAATATCGTCGAAATAAGAGATGAAGATATTGAAATAAAGGAAGATGTCAACGAAGAGCCAAAACAGGCTGAAATCGACACACAGACGGGTGAGATAAAGAAATAGAGCTATAAAGCGCAGG
>UQNP01000157.1 GCA_900542385.1 uncultured Eubacterium sp. | reverse complement strand
TCATACCTAAGCTCATAGATGCTCTTACTAAGTACAAAGCTGAACACAGCGCTTAGTTTTAAGAAAGTTAAATAGAGCGAAAAAAACAAACCGCCGTTCATTATGAACGGCGGTTTTTATATGGTTTAAATGATTAAATTTTTTAATAAGCTCAGATGTTCTCACACATTTCTGCAACTTTTATCATGATGGCACATTCTATTCTTTTTCTATGAAGCTGACAGCCGAGTTCGTATATACCGTTTATGCTGCCGGTAGTATGATAAGCATTGGCTGCACATCCTCCGCTGCAGTAGAGCTTAGCGAAACAGTCATTGCATTCTTTGTGGGAATATACGTTGCACCCTTTGAATTCATCGTATATCTGTTCGTTTACTATTCCGTCGTATATATTGCCGAGCAGGAATTTTTCATCGCCGACAAACTGATGGCATGGATAGAGATCACCTGAAGGGGTCACAGCAACGTATTCAGTGCCTACTCCGCATCCGGATATGCGCTTTACTATACAAGGACCTCCTTCAAGATCTATCATATAATGATAAAAATTGAAATCACTTTTATCTTTTTTTCTTTTTCTTTTCACCATTTCACATGCAAGCCGCTCGTACTCAGAGAGGAGTTTTGGAATATCCTCTTCTTTCAGTGCGTATGGAGCATCAGGAGGCGCAACTACAGGCTCTATGGATATTTCCTTGAAACCCAGGTCTGCCATGTGGAGTATGTCTTCGGCAAAATCAGTGTTGCGATGAGTATATGTACCTCTCATATAGTAGTTTTGCTGGCTGCGCGAATCGGCAAGTTTTTTGAAGGGCGAAATGATCTTATCGTATGTGCCCTGACCATCGGGAGTTTTTCGCATGAGATCGTTTATTTCTTTTCTTCCGTCGAGGCTTATGACTACGTTTCCCATTTCTTTATTGAGAAAATCGATAGTTTCATCATCGAGGAGAATGCCGTTTGTGGTCAGGGTGAAACGAAATTCCTTGCCGGATTCTTTTTCTTTTGAACGTCCATAGGAAACCAGTTCTTTTACTACATCGAAGTTGAGTAACGGCTCTCCGCCAAAGAAATCAACTTCGAGATTGTGTCTGGTGCCGGAGTTTTCGATCAGCCAGTCGAGGGCGCGTTTCCCTGTTTCAAGCTCCATAATAGCAGCTTCTCCGCTGTATTCTCCTTTTCCTGCAAAACAGTACTCGCATGTCATATTGCAGGCGTGAGCTACATGAAGGCATATTGCCTTTACTACTGACTGACGCTTTTTGAAATCCGGAGCCTGACCTGAAAAGATATCTTTTGTAAAAAGCTTGTTTTCTTTTACCAGTGTTTCTATATCTGCGATCACGTCCTCAATGTCTTCACGCGTTACATCATGCTTTTCGGATATGGATGATACGATACTGTCTTTAGTGCTGTTTTCATACATAGATATTATATCGTAAGCAACATCGTCTACAGTATGTATACAGCCGCTCTCAGAATCTATGATTATGTTGTAGCCGTTAAGCTTGTACTGGTGTACCATGTGAGAAATTCCTTTCATTAAGTTATATAGACAAGAAAATAGCTGCATTCAACTTTTGAATGCAGCAGTTATTGGTGTACAATCACATATGTTCTGTATCTTATTTTCTGCATTTTTCGCACTGCTGATTAGCAACGCTGCATGAAGTCTTGCTTGCGGACTGGCATGAAGTCTGGCATTCGCCGCAGCCGCCGGTCTTAGCAGATTTTTCAAGATCTCTCGATACTAAAGTCTTTATTCTTTTCACCTGAAATTCCACCTTTCTGCTGATTATCTGTAGATAAACATATTTTCACTTGCATGATACCATATTTTGAGACGATTGTAAAGCATGCGAAATTTTGATAATATATTACTATGAATGAGAAAAATGAGATACGAAAAGAAATGCTGAGCAGAAGAAAAAGCATGGATAAAAGTACAGCGGATGAACTTTCGAAAAAAATATGTGCAGTAGTGCAGGCGCTTGACCTTTATAAATCCGCGGAAGATCTGTGTTTGTATATGCCGGTCAATAATGAAACCGATGTCATGTATTTAGCGAAGGCAGCTTTCTGTGAGGGAAAGAATATTTGGATGCCTAAGGTGAACGGATGTGAGATGGATTTTTTCCTGTGGGATGAAAATACGGAAATGGAAAGAGGTGCCTTTGGCATACCAGAGCCAAAATCCCAGATCAAATTGGAGCCAAATGAAAATACTCTTGTGATAATGCCGGGAGCAGCTTTTTCTCTTAAATATGAGAGGATAGGATACGGAGGAGGGTATTACGACAGATTCCTGGAGAAACATCCGGAATGCAAGACGGCGGCGGTATGCTTCGGATTCCAGATACGGCCGGAGCTTCCAAGTGAAGAGCATGATATAAAACCAAATGCGATAATATGTGAAAACAAAGTGCTGTTATAGCGACTTTTTCAATAATTTTTCAGTGTCTAAACTTTACTTTTTCGCGGCAATTGTGTATAATGAATTTACTGCATTACAATATTGATTTAGCGAGATAAAGCGAAAAAGCAGACGACGGGAATGCAAAAGTGTTTGTTTTAGAGAAAAAAGGCCTGATATGAATGGCCTTGGGAGAAAGTTATTATGGAATACAATCTTAAACCTGATGAAAGGGCATCGCTGGAATTGAGAGGACTTTATGAAAAATACGGGTACAGAAAGTACAAGATGGGGAAGTTTGAGGAATATTCCCTGTATTTCAGCAACAGCAATTTCCTTTCAAGCGATAAAGTACTGACCTTCAATGATTTGGACGGAAGACTTCTGGCGATGAAACCTGACGTTACGCTGAGTGTCATAAACAACACCAGCGCTACAGATGAGAAAACGGAAAAAATATATTATATAGAAAATGTATACAGAGAAAACAAGGAAAGCCATTGCTTCAAAGAGATAAATCAGATGGGACTGGAGTATCTCGGAGCTGTTGACGGTTATGCAGTGTCTGAAGTTATGACGCTGGCAGCAGAGTCCATGAGAATGATAGATGAAGATTATCTGATAGTCATATCTCATATGGATTACGTCATAGAGCTTCTTAATACGATGGATATAGACGAAAATGACAGAACAGGGATACTGAACGGAATAAGAAGGAAAAATACAGCGGAAATCAGAGAAAAGGCTAAAAGTGCCGGGGTAAGCGAAAAAGATACTGAGCTGCTTTGCAGCGTTCCTTTTTTATACGGGAGCGTAGGG
>UQNP01000156.1 GCA_900542385.1 uncultured Eubacterium sp. | reverse complement strand
TATTTTCATCGGTTTATTCTTGATTTCATTTCTTTTTATTTTACTCATGATCTCTCCTTTCCCATTCCCTTATATCATCATATCTCCAGCAGCGCCGGCGCAACAGTTATAACTATCAGCACCATAAGAAATATTATCAGAGGAAGTGTCAGTTTAGTTTCAGCAAGACGTCCTTTCTCCTCACAGCTTTTCTTGCGGTTGAGCCAGAGCATCTCACTCTCTGCCTGCAACTTTGCAGTAAGCTCTACGCCTTTGTTTACATTATCGTTTATTATATTCGATATCCTGACAAGTTCCTTCATGCCGCTTTCCTTTGCAAAAGCTCTGAATTCTCTATGCAATGATCCGTTTGTATTTTTAGCGAGAACATAAATGCCTTTCAGCTTTCTGTAAAAATAATCTTTCTCATTCTTTTTAAATCCTGCACTTTCTTCTATTGATTTCTCAAAAGCAGTGTTGAGTACAAGCCCTGCATTTAAGAGCAGCACCATTCGGTTTACAAATTCAGGGAGCTGTCTTATCACCGATGCCTGATTGCTCTTCTTTTCCTTTTCTATTTCTCTGTATCTATCCTTGTATATCACCGCCATTACAAGTAGTACAAGACAAAGCACCGGAATTGTATTTGTCGATTTTTGCTGCTCCCATATGATCTTTTCTCCTGTATCCAATCTTGCCGGCAGCAGCACTTTTTTCTCATCCGTATTACTGTTGAAATCGTTTCCTATATTCCTCAATTCATATTCTATCTGCTCATTTTTGCTTAAAACCCTTTCATACTGCTGAATACCACCGTCACCGCTGTGATATGGACTGAGAGATATACTGATATTTTTTTCTACGATGCCGCTTTCACTTTTCACCTTAGCTTTCATCTGCATATGTGCAGGGCCCTCTTCTTCAGAAGGCCTCACCATATATATCTGTCCGCCGGAATTCACAAACTTGATCCCGTTACCTCCGCTTGATACTGCCAGATCAGCTATGATCAGCACCGAGCCGATAATCGCTACTGCTATTATCCGCTTCCTCGCTTTCTCTCTCAGTCCCTCTCTATTCATTACCCTTTTCACCCCATTTGCTTTGAAATCATCTTACGATCTGTTTCATAAAGCGTTAGATCTCTATATCCGAAATCTTCTCCATTAAATATATCCCAAATACCATCGCCGCCAATGCTCCCGACATTATTAGCCGTCCCGCAAATGTAGCATAAAGCGGCTCTATGTACGAATAAGAAAATATATTGAGCATAAGAAGCATGACAAGCGGCATCATAGATATTATCCTTCCTTCTGTTTTCTTCTGTGATGTTATGGCATGTATCTCTCTTTCTATGCTCATCTTATCCGTAAGGATCTCCGTAGTATGTCCTATTATCTTTTCCAGATCCCCGCCCATATTTCTGCATGTTATATATACCTGCACAAAGTCTTCAATGTCTTCTATTTTGCTTCTGCAGGCAAAATCTTTCAGCAGTAGTTTGTCGCTTTCTTTATTTTCAGTTATATTGATTTTCATATATTTAAGCTCCTTCATTATCGGTTCCTTTTCTCCATACATTACGGAAAGGTTTTCTTCCGCTTCAACTATAGCCTCCTCCATCTGCCTTCCCGCCGCTACGGAAGCCGAAAGCGAATAGAGCATATCTTTGAACTGCATCCTCAGCGTATTCATCCTTTTTACAGCTAAATATTTTTTGATATAAGGGACAGCAAAATGTACAGCCACGCCAGCTATCGCAGATATTATCAAGCTGTGATAAAAAAGGTATGATGCTGAAAAAATGCAAATATACCCAACCAAATAGAAAAGAATCTTTTCCTTATCCGACAGTTCATATACCGAATAATCTTTTATCATATTTCATACCCCGAGATCAAAAGTTTTTCCCTGTGAATCAGACCCCTTCCGGATCTTACAAGTTTTCCTCCATAATATTCACCATCCTTTTCCTGCGGAATATATCTGAACAGTGTGTTTGTAGATATATTGCCGTCTGCCATTCCCTCAAGCTCAGCTATTTCCATGACCTTCCTCGTTCCATCATGCATCCTGCTCATATGAATCATTATATCTATTCCCTCTGTTATCTGACTTCGTATTGCCTCCGACGGAACATCTGCTGCCTGAAGGAACATAGCCTCAAGTCTTTTCAACATTCCTCGTATACTGTTTGCATGCCCTGTACTGAGACTTCCTGAATGCCCAGTATTTAGAGCCTGCACCATGTCCATCACCTCCTTTCCTCTTACTTCGCCTATTATTATTCTATCGGGCCTCATTCTAAGACTTGCCTTCACGAGCTGCGACATATCAACTTCTCCCTTACCCTGTACGTTAGCATTCCTGCATTCGAGCCTGACTATATTCTCCAGCTGCTTTATCTGAAGCTCTGCCGAGTCCTCTATTACAACCACTCTTTCATCTGATGGGATAAGCTGAGAAAGCACATTGAGCATGGTCGTCTTTCCTGATGATGTCCCTCCGCATATGAAACAATTATAGCCAGCTTTTACCATCACATCCATGAACTCGGCAGCTTCCTCCGTGACCGTTTCCCTTCTTATCATTTCCTCCATATCCATAACTTTTTCCGGAAATTTCCTTATAGTCAAAATAGGACCATTCAATGCTATATTTTTATAGACCGCATTTACCCTTGATCCGTCTGAAAGCCGGGCATCTACGATAGGATTCAGCTCATTTATCTCCCTGTGTACCTTTGCAGCTATCCTCCTTATAAGTTCCTCTAAATCTTCAGTATCATCAAAAGCCACCGGAAGTCTTTCGAGCACTCCGTTTCGTTCAGCAAAAATATCATCTTTACCGTTTATCATGATCTCCGATATGCTTTTATCTTCCACGAACGGCTGCAATATATCCATTTCGCTTCTCAATGTTAAAAACAATCTTTCTATCAGCTTCGCATTATCTCCGTGACAACACATATGAGCTTTTTCTATTGAGAAAACATACTCTTCTATGATCTCAAGAGCTTTCTCATCGCTCAAAGATCCTTTATCGTCACTGATCAGCATACGTATATCAGAAATATATCGCATTATCTCTTCACTTCCGTAAAATGATCCTGCAATGTCCTGTTCTCCGGCATTGTATCCGCGTATTTTTTCTAAAATACAATTAACTCCATTCTCCGAGCGTTTGTCTATATTTATTTCCATTTTTTACATTTATTTCCTTTGTCAAAAGACCAGAGCGCTCCCGCACCGGCGTAATCCTGGTCACAAGGCTACATGTCTCC
>UQNP01000155.1 GCA_900542385.1 uncultured Eubacterium sp. | reverse complement strand
TCCCTTTCTTGAGCCGCTCTGTATTTGTCACGAACAGATCATCGCCGACAAGCTGTATCCTGTCTCCCAGTCTTTCAGTCAGCATTTTCCAGCCGTCCCAGTCATCCTCAGCAAGTCCGTCTTCTATGGATATTACAGGATATTTTTCACACAACATTTCGTAGTATTCCACCATTTCCTCTGCTGTTCTGCTTACACCTTCACCTGTAAGCTCATATATATTCTTATCTGCATCGTAGAATTCACTTGCTGCCACATCGAGAGCTATCTTTACATCTTCTCCAGGCTTATATCCAGCTTTTTCTACAGCTTCTATTATAACCTGTATAGCCTCTTCATTTGTCGTGAGGTCAGGTGCAAATCCGCCCTCATCTCCTACAGCAGTATTCATTCCTCTCCCTTTCAATACGCTCTTAAGATTGTGGAACACTTCTGCTCCCATCCTGAGCGCCTCTCTGAAAGTTTCAGCACCTACAGGCATTATCATGAATTCCTGTATATCAACTGTGTTGTCAGCATGAGATCCGCCGTTCAAAATATTCATCATAGGAGTTGGAAGCACTTTTCCGTTCACTCCGCCGAGATACTGGAACAGAGGCAGTCCAACCGATTCTGACGCTGCTCTTGCCACTGCCATCGAAACTCCGAGTATAGCGTTAGCTCCCAGGTTTCCTTTGTTTGGTGTACCGTCAAGCTCTATGAGCATCTTATCGAGTCCTACCTGATCGAAAGCATCCCAGCCCAGAATCTTGTCAGCTATTATTCCGTTAACGTTTTCCACTGCTTTGAGAGTTCCCTTCCCGAGATATCTGCTTTTATCTCCGTCTCTGAGCTCAACAGCTTCATGTACTCCTGTGGATGCTCCCGAAGGTACGATAGCTCTTCCTGTCGAGCCGTCTTCCAGCAGAACTTCCACTTCAACCGTAGGATTCCCTCTCGAATCGAGAACTTCTCTTGCTATGACATCTTCGATATACGACATTTTATTCCTCCTTAAAAAACTTCAGCAACTTCAGTTTAGAAATCTATTATCTTCATGAAATCTTCCGGTTTAAGGCTGGCTCCGCCTACAAGTGCACCGTCGATCTCATCCATATTCATTATTTCAGTAGCATTCGCAGGTTTCACGCTGCCTCCGTACTGTATTATCACTTCATCCGAACATTCTTCTCCGTAAAGCTCCGTAAGAACATTTCTTATCAGCGCGCACATTTCTTCAGCCTGCTCCGGAGTGGCTGTCCTTCCCGTACCTATAGCCCATATAGGCTCATACGCTATAACTATTTTGACAGCATCGCCGGCTTCTATGCCGTCCAGGCCTTTTTCCACCTGTGCTCTCACCACATCGAAAGCCTTTCCTCCATCTCTCTCTTCGAGACTTTCTCCTACGCACATTATAGGTCTTATACTGCTTTTAAGCAGCCTCTTAAGTTTGAGATTGACCGTTTCATCTGTCTCGGCAAAATACTGACGTCTTTCAGAATGTCCGACTATGCAGAAATCAACTCCTATCTCTTCGAGCATAGGCACTGAAACTTCTCCCGTATATGCTCCTTCGTCCTCAAAATGCACGTTCTGTGCACCGACCTTTATTTCAGTCTCTTTAAAACTTTCCACAAGGGTGTCCAAAGCCGTGAATGGTGCGCATATTGCAGCCTGCACATCCGTGCCGCTGTACAGATTTTTGAATTCTTCAGCGAAGGCTTCAGCCTCTGCTTTTGTTTTGAACATTTTCCAGTTTCCTGCTATAAAAGGTATTCTCATCGCTTGTCCTCCAATAGTTGTTTATGATTATTTGTCCTTTATTATATACGCTATGCTATTTATCTTCCAGGCAGGCTATTCCCGGCAGTTCTTTTCCTTCGAGGAACTCAAGTGAAGCGCCTCCTCCTGTGGATATATGAGTCATATTTTCCGCAAGTCCGAACTGTTCCACAGCTGCCGCAGAATCGCCGCCTCCTATTATCGTAACAGCACCGCTCCTGGAAAGCGCCTCCGCAACGGATCTCGTTCCCTGTGAAAATGCAGGCATTTCGAACACTCCCATCGGCCCGTTCCATACGACTGTTCCGGCTTTTTCTATTATTTTACCGTAGAGCTCAGCAGTTTTCGGTCCTATATCAAGTCCCATCATATCCTCAGGGATCTTATTGCTGTCTGCAACTTCTGCTTTACTGTCGTTTTTAAATTCCTCAGCGCAGACCGTATCCACCGGCAGCATTATATCAACACCTGCAGATCTTGCTTTTTTCAGGAGATCTCCAGCAAGCTCCACACTTTCCTCATCAAGTATCGATGTTCCTATTCCATATCCCACAGCTTTAAAAAAGGTGTAGCTCATGCCTCCACCGATCATCAGTACATCGACCTTATTTATGAGATTTTCAATAACGGGGATCTTGTCAGCAACCTTCGCACCGCCCATGATAGCCACAAAAGGTCTTCTTGGATTTTCAAGAGCATCTCCGAGGAACTTCACTTCTTTTTCTATCAGGAATCCCGATACACTCGGAAGATATGAAGCTATTCCGGCCGTCGAACAATGCGCTCTGTGAGCTGTGCCAAACGCGTCGTTTACGAAAATTTCTCCAAGAGATGCCAACTCTCCTGTAAACGGTTCCTCATTCTTTGTTTCCTCTTTTCTGTATCTCACGTTCTCAAGAAGCATGACCTGACCCGGCTCAAGCTTTTCCGCCTGCTCTTTAACCTTGTCATCAACGACAGCAGGAGAAGGCTCGAATATAACATTCACGCATAGAAGCTCCGACAATCTGTCCGCTACAGGTTTCAGCGAAAACTCAGGCTTAGGCTCGCCTTTAGGTCTTCCCATATGCGACATCAGTATTACAGCTGCGTTGTTTTCCATAAGGTATTTTATCGTAGGCAGTGCTGACGTTATCCTTATATCATCCGTTATCTCGCCGTCCTGCATAGGAACATTGAAATCACATCTTACGAGCACTTTCCTGCCTGACACGTCAATATCTCTTACAGTTTTTTTCATAACTAAATCACCATCCCTCCTCTATTTCAACAGACGGCAGCCTGAAATCCAGGCTGCCTGTCCGCACCATATCTGTATTATGCATGATATTTCTATTCGTTATCAACTTTATACATATGCTTTATAAGTTCCAAAACCTTGGTAGAATATCCGAACTCATTGTCATAAAATGCTATGAGCTTAAAGAACTTATCATTGAGCTGTATCCCTTCCCTCGCATCAAATATCGAAGTGTGCGGATCTCCTATGAAATCGCTTGAAACAACTTCATCATCCACGTATTCGATGACACCTTTCATAGGGCCTTCTTCTGAAGCCTCTTTTATCTTTCTGCATA
>UQNP01000154.1 GCA_900542385.1 uncultured Eubacterium sp. | reverse complement strand
GGATCTACTATATGAGGCTTGGTACCGTCCACCAAAGCTGCTCTTCTGCTTTTTAAAACCACACCGTCCAATGAATCCGCATCGGAAGAGCACCACAACAGATCCACATCTTCGCCCTTTTCTGAAAAATATTTTCCGATTTCTTTCATAAAGGTGGATTTTCCGACTCCCGGACCGCCTTTCAGACAAAATATTTTTTCCGCTTTTCTTTGAGGTAAAATATAGTTATAATATGAATAGAATCCTTCAGGAGTATTTCCTCCGGGATATATATTTCTTATATGACCTTTCATATTAACCTCCTTTCAAATTTATAGTATGCAAATATATCAGCGGATTGTTAATATGGTTAGGGGATCTTATCAATACATTGGATTTTAGGAGCTCTGATATGAAACAGAAAAACAAAAAAATCAATATAGTTTCTGTAATTCTGTACATAATTTCTGCATTGTTTCTGATATACGGTATCTATATGCTGATATATTCCATAAACTATGTAAGACTCTATGATATCGCCTATATAAGTGTTCAGGACTCCATACAATATGTAGCAACTTCGTGTATGACATACTTCGGATTTGCAGCAATAATTTTCGCATCGGCACATCTGATACGCCTGCTCTGCGGCAAACCTTCCGACCGAAAAGAAGCTTTGAAGCATGACTTTTCTTTCCTCGATGAGATCATAGTAGAAAAACCTGAAGAAAAATCAGCGAATCAGGAAGCACAGAAAAAATATTCGGAAGATGAGGAAAGACAAACAGAAAAAGAGCCTGAAAAAATTTCAAGCTCTATGATAAAGGATATTCTCGAGAAAAAATAGAAAGGCCGGCATAAGCCGGCTTTTTTATTTTCTATTCATCACGTTTTTCATCTGAAGGCTGATCACTGCCAACGACATCTTTTACATCTATCTTTTCTGTCGCCGGGGCTTCCTTCTTATCTGCCGTTTCTTTCACTTCTTCAGCTTCAGCATCGCCGGTATCTGTTTCTTTATCGTACACATTATCTTCTTCCGCTGTCTGAGCCGGAACAGGCACCGCTTCAGGAGCCACAGGCGCAGGCTCTGTTTCCTTTATGAGATGTCCTGCAAGTATTTCATAAAATCCCGCCATAGTAGAATACGTATACGCTGTAACAGGTGCCATGAAAAGTCCGCCTATTATACTTATAAGCATATACGGCACTCCCGTTACACCCAGCGTATCGGCAACAGCAACCACCATGCTGTCAGGTATGGATGCCAGGATCATCCATCCGATGAAAGACAAGCTCAGACAGAAATATTTTGATTTATTGCCCTGCATCATCATCTTGCTTTCGTTCATACATTCTCGTATACCTTTTTCAGGATTATCTGCAAGAATGAAATATGCCTGACTGTATCTTATTGCTGCTATTATTCCAGGCACAATGAATAAAAGCGACCATAAAAAGATGAATACAGACTGGAAGATCATCAATCCGACAGACTTGCCAAATCTCTCAAATCCTAAAAATATATCGGAAACAACTACGGTCTGTTTTCTGAACATAGCGAGGAAAAACAGAGTTATTCCAAGGCTCAGCGGACCTGTGACCAAAAGCATATATATACCGCTCAAAGGAGAGTAAGTCGGAAGACTGTTGTATATGCTGCTGTATGTATCCACTCCTACATAAGCTCCTGAACTCGATACATAAAGATCCCCTATGTTTATACCAAACAGAGAATTGAGTATAACAGGAGGGACTTCAACACAAAGCATATAAATTACCGCTGCTATTATCGCTATCTTCCACTTTCCCAAAAGCGCATTCCTGCCGAGAGCTCTGAGATTGCTGCTCGGCTCTGTTATTATTATATTTCCCATCATATTATGCTGCATATCATACCTCTTTCAACCACTAAAATTATCGTAGGTGTTATAATATCATACCTTAATACAGATTTGCAAATATTTCTCTTATTTCCCCGTCCTCAAGGCAGACATAGTTGTTTGCCAGCAGTCTCTGCTGGTTTTTCACTGTAGATTCCGTAAATTCATCTATTTGATCTTCTGTCATGCCGTATTCTCTCAACTGCTTTTTCGCTATAAGTTTATTCAGCAGATCTTCAAGTTCATCGTAGACATCATCGACCGTACATCCAAGCTCTGCTGCAAACACGCGATTTATATCTGAGATCTTACCATCAGGTGATTTTCTCATATACATTTTGAAAACTTCGGTAAAAAGCTGATAATTAGCTTCTCCGTGCGGCACGTGAAAAGTACCGCCAAGAGCGTAGGACATGGCATGCACTGCGGCACATCCTGCGTTTCCAAACGCTATTCCTGCATAATTGGCGGCATAGCAGAAGTCCTTAAGCAGATCTTTTCTGTTTTCTTTGCTGTTGCCTCCGCGCGCTGCTATCGTCCTGTATCCGTTTATGATCGTTTTTATGGCGCTGATTGAATACATTTCAGTGAACGGCGACGCCTTAGGCGACAGATAGCTTTCAGAAGCATGTATAAGAGCATCTATCGAGCTTGTAGCAAAGACATAGTCAGGCAGGTCTTCCAGAGCCTCAGGTATCAGTACCGCCTTATCAGCGTAAGTTTCCTCTGCCGCAAGACCCATTTTAACGTTCATGGATTTCAGCTCAGCTATAGCTACATTAGTCACTTCGGATCCGGTTCCGCACGTAGTAGGGATGGCTATAAGCTCTCTCTGCTTTACAGGCTTTTCTCTGCCTGTAAATATATCTATGCTTTTACCCTTTATTTCAAGAGCAAGCACTTTACAGACATCCACTATGGTCCCGCCGCCGAAGGCTATAATCCTTTTGCCTCCCAGCTTTTTCAGATCAACCGCCATAGCATCTATTAACTCATCCGTGGGCTCTCCGCTGCCGTATTCATCATGAAACAAAACTTCAGCATCAAGATTGAGAGGTTTGACATATCTGTCGTATATATAGCTTTCTGTAACTATGACATCATCCTTTCCCAGCTCAAATTCCCCTGCAAATCCTTCAAAGGTGTCGAAATAACTTATCTCCGGTACTATTTTCAGTGCCTTCATGACTTTCCCTCTTCTTTCATCGTAACAACTAATGACTGTTCAGTATTTTTTTTGCGATATCCAGAAGTTCGTCGCTGACCGAGTTGTCTAAAACTACATCTTCTACGCCTTCCACATTTTCCAGTATCGCTGCTTTCACCACATCCTCTATGGTGTCCTGAGCTGCCGGACAGGTTGCACAGGCTCCCGTGAGCCTTACATATGCTATGCCGTCCTCAAACTTTTTAAGCATGGCCCCGCCGTAATGTTCAGCCAGGACCGGATCTACTTTTTCCTTTAAAACTTTCTCTATCTGCTTTTCCATACT
>UQNP01000153.1 GCA_900542385.1 uncultured Eubacterium sp. | reverse complement strand
TTTTATGAAAGAGCAGGTTGAATTTTGCAGAGAAAATGGATATGTGACCACGCTGATGGGCCGCAAACGATATATAAAGGAAATAAAAGCTACTGCATACATGGTGCGCCAGATAGGAGAGAGGCTGGCAATGAACACTCCTATACAGGGAAGCGCCGCTGACATAATAAAGATCGCTATGGTGAAAGTTTACAATGCAATAAAAAAACGCGGTCTTAAATCTAAACTTATATTGCAGGTTCACGATGAACTTATCATCAACACCTATGAAGATGAACGAGAAGAAATAGAAAGACTGCTCACTGAAAATATGGAAGAGGCATTCGACCTTGCAGTCAAGCTTAAAGCAGATCTTAACGAAGGACGAAACTGGTATGAACTCAAATGATGAAAAACTAAAAATCATAGGCCTTACGGGCGGGATAGGCTGCGGCAAATCCACTGTTGCAGAATATATGAGGGACAGAGGATTCATTCATATAGACGCCGATGAGATAGGAAGAAATCTGACGGTAAAAGGAAGCAGCCTTATACCTGTTTTAAATGCTGTATTCGGCCCTGAAGGGGAGATGGGAGACAGCAGGACCTGTATATTAAGGGATGATATGACTCTTGACAGAAAAGCTCTTGCCTCCCTTGTTTTTTCCGATAAGGTAAAAAAACAGCGCCTTGATGATATTATGTTCGAAAAGATAATATCTGAAATAGATTACAACATAGATAAGTACAGGGCAGATAACATACCGGGAGCAGAAGCTGCAAAGGGAATACTTATCGATGCTCCGCTTCTGTATGAAGCGGGACTGGACAGCAGATGTGATGTAGTGCTTCTGATCGTTGCCGATGTGAAAACGAGGATAGAAAGAGTTTGCAGACGTGACGGCATCACAGCGCAGGATGTGAGAAACAGGATAAACTCCCAGATGAGCGACGAAGAGAAAATCAGACGTGCAGATGTGATAATCGACAATTCTGAGGGCATTGATATCCTGTATGAACAGCTGGATGGATTTATAGAAAATCTGTGATAATTTTTTTTACAAAACAGTAATTATAATATTGACAAAACACTGCCTTATACTTACAATATAGTAGTGCCGATTTTGAGGGCATAAAACCTTATATGCGGCCTTGGCGGAATAGGCAGACGCGCACGTTTGAGGGGCGTGTGGGAGACCGTACCGGTTCAAGTCCGGTAGGCCGCACCATTGAAAACTCTGGAATATTAATTTCCCGAGTTTTTTGCATATGGGAAAAATAATATTGCAAATGAAAGATTATTGAATTTAAGTGAAATGAGGAAAGGAAGGTAAGAAAATAGATTATCTCGGCAAAGAAATAGGAAAGCTTGGATTTGGACTTATGAGACTGCCGCAGAAAGATGGCATCATAGATATAGACGAAGTGAAAAAGATGGTCGATATGTTTATGGAGGCAGGTTTTACGTATTTTGACACTGCCTGGGCTTATGCAGGCAGTGAAGACGCTATACGTCAGGCTCTTGTTGAAAGATATCCAAGAGAATCATTTCAGCTTGCGACTAAGAATGCAGCCTGGATCAACTGCAAGACAAAGGAGGAGGCTGAAGCGCAGTTCGATACGTCGCTTAAGCAGACCGGCGCGGGTTACTTTGACTTTTATCTTCTTCATAATCTGGGGGAATCACGTACAAAGTTCTTTGATGAATATAAGATGTGGGATTTCGTAGCTGAAAAAAGGAAAGAAGGATTGATTAAGCATGCAGGTTTTTCTTTTCATTCTACACCTGAGGAACTGGATGAAATACTTGCAGAACATCCGGAGGCCGAATTCGTACAGCTCCAGATAAATTATGCAGACTGGGATTATCCTGCTATACAGGCAAGAAAATGTTATGAGGTGGCAAGAAAGTACAACAAGCCTGTCGTTGTTATGGAGCCGGTCAAAGGCGGCATGCTGGCAAATCCGCCTGAATCAGTTGCAAAGCTGTTTAAAGAGGCAGAGCCGGAAAGCTCTGTATCTTCCTGGGCAATAAGATTTGCTGCTGATCTTGACGGTATAATAACGGTGCTGTCCGGTATGAGCAATATAGATCAGATGCAGGATAATATCAATTGTATGAAAAACTTTACAGGGCTTTCTCCAAAGCAGGAAGAAACTATAGCCAAGGCTCGTGAAGAAATATCGAAGATACCTCTCATACCGTGTACTACCTGTGACTATTGTGCAAAAGTGTGTCCTGAAAACATAGGAATATCAGGAACGTTCACAGCGAAGAATTATCTTACTTTATATAAGAATGAAGCTGCGGCGCTTCATCAGGAAGACTGGCTTGTGGGCGGTCACGGCAAAAAGAAGGCAGTGGAATGTATAAAGTGCGGCAAATGTGAAATAGCTTGTCCGCAGCATATATCAATACGTGAGGAACTTGAAAAGGCGGCAGCTGCTTTTGGACAGACTAAAGAAGAGAAGCAGCAGTGAATATTAAAGCTGCGTATTCACGATCAGTATAGTTGAAATGGATAAAAAAATTTTATAAAATTGATTTATAAGTCAGAGCACATTTTGATTTTTACAGGTACCAGTATATGAAGCAAAATAATAAAAGGGGAAGAAGAGGGAAGAAAAAGAGAAGCGAAATAGCTGCGGAGAGGGCGGAGCGTAGAGTTTATGCTTCGGAAAGAAATAAAAGCGGATATCCGAATGCGGCTTCATATGGCAGAAAGCGCAGCAGGCTGAGCAGGAGCGACAGAAAAAGCATAGTGCGTATAATCATACTGCTGTTTATCATAATTGCTGTATTTCTTTCAGGGAGAGAGCTGTATTGGTTTGCGACTGAATCTCAGCCTGATGAAAACAACAGATATCCGGTGAGAGGTGTGGATGTTTCGGCGTATCAAAAGGATATAGACTGGAAAGGCCTCGAATCGGAAGGGATCTCTTTTGCGTTCATAAAAGCTACGGAAGGCAGCAGCCATGTAGATGAGAATTTCGAACGTAATTGGGATGAGGCACATAGCACTGATATGAAGGTAGGAGCTTATCATTTCATGAGTTATGATACGGAGGGCGAGACTCAGGCTGAAAATTTCATAGAACATGTGGACAGAAGATGGGGCATGCTTCCTCCGGTGGTGGATGTGGAATTCTACGGTGAGTATACGGAAAACCACCCCAGCGCGGAGAGAATGTACAGTATCCTCGATGTTATCCTCGAAAAATTTGAGGAAAGATATGGCCGTACACCGATAATATATACTAATACGTATATTTATGATAATTATATTTCGGGAAGATATGATGACTATCCGATTTGGATAAGCGATCACAGCATTCCGGAAACGCTTTCCGACGGAAGAGACTGGACTTTCTGCCAGTATACATTCAGGGCAACCTCGGAAAATGTAGCCGGAGGCGAAAAATATGTAGATATGAACGTTTTCAATGGTACCAGATGGGAATTCAGAAATTACGATGGAAAGTAAGAATTGCTTGAAATCGT
>UQNP01000152.1 GCA_900542385.1 uncultured Eubacterium sp. | reverse complement strand
CAAGGGGACTGGAGTTTGGAAAGGTGACGATGGGAGTTACCGAAGTGAAAGACTCGGAAATAGTTGCTCCGCTCAAGAGCATAATAAGAATAGCAACGGAAAAAGACTACAGGAAGCATGAAGAAAATCTGGCCAAAAAAGATGAGGCGCTGAGACTTTGCCAGGAGAAGATAGACGCCCATAAGCTTGAGATGAAGCTGATAGATGTGGAATACACCTTTGACAACAGTAAAGTTGTGTTTTATTTCACGGCAGACGGCAGGATAGATTTCAGAGAGCTTGTAAAGGATCTTGCGGCTGTGTTCAGGATGAGAATAGAACTCAGGCAGATAGGAGTAAGGGATGAAGCGAAAATGCTGGGAGGCGTAGGAAGCTGCGGCAGGGGATTGTGCTGCAGTACATGGCTGCGGGATTTTGAGCCGGTATCCATCAAGATGGCAAAAGTACAGAATCTGTCGCTAAATCCGACGAAAATATCCGGCATATGCGGAAGATTGATGTGCTGTCTTAAATTTGAGAACGATGTTTATACACATCTTAAAAAAGGCATGCCGACTGTAGGAGAGAGGATAAAAACTCCGGATGGTATTGCTGTGGTAAGTGATGTCAATATTTTGGAAAATATAATAAAGACGAGGCTTGTTGTTGAAGAAGGCGATAAAAGTGAAGGAGAAGAAGAAAAACTCAGCACAGAATTTTACAACTATAAGAAAGAAGAGATAAAGCGGATAGATAAGAAGCGCAGCAGGAAAAAGGATGATGACCTTTCAGAGATAGAAGGGGATCTTTTGAAAGAAATAAAAGAACTGATGAAAGACTGATTCAGATGCGTATAGAGAATACAGGATTCGGAAATATCAGACTCATACAGGATCCGGACAGTTTTTGCTATGGCATAGATGCCGTCATATTGGCGGATTTCGCATCAGGCATAAGCGGAAGATGGAAAAGTGCGGCGGATCTCGGCACTGGAACGGGAATAATACCGTTTATACTTATTCATAAAAATCCTGAAAAAAGTTGCTATGTTGTGGGCATGGATATACAGGAAGAAGCTGTTGAAATGGCAACCGATTCTTCAAAGATGAATTCTATGGATGACAGAGTCCGTTTTTTCAAAGCTGACGTCGCAGATATAGCTGAGGCTCAAAACAGTGAGACGCTGAAGTCTGTAACAGATGAGCCTCTATGGAGAACTGCTCTGGAATCAGACGGGTTTGATATAGCAGTAAGTAATCCGCCGTATTTTGCAAAGGGCGGAGGTATAATAAACAGAAAAGACAGCAAGTATATTGCGAGGCACGAGACAACGGCCGATCTGGATCGTTTTATGAAGGCTGCGGCAAACATATTAAAGACGAGGGGAAACTTTTTTATTGTACACAGACCGTCAAGGCTCGTCGATATATTTTCCTCAGGAAGGAAGTACGGCCTTGAGCCGAAAACCATGCGTATGGTGATCCCTTCTGAAGGCAAGGCGCCTAATATAGTGCTGGTTCACTGTGTAAAATGCGGAGGAAAAGAACTTAAAGTCATGAGTGATCTTATTGTGTACAATGGCGATGGGAATTACAGCGATGAAATAGAAGAAATATATGAACGCCAAAGACCAAGAGATATCACATGATTATACATATGTAAACAGATGCGGCTACGCCGACTACATATCCGACTATACCGGATATGAAGGCGTGCCTCATTTTTTTTACAGAAGTAACTCCGAAATACAGGGCAAGTACGTAAAACACCGTTTCGCAGCTTCCTACCATGACGGAGGCTGCTCTTCCTGCAAATGAATCGGGTCCGGTCTCCTGCATTATTTTTTCAGCTACGACAAGAGATCCGCTC
Source organism: uncultured Eubacterium sp. (assembly GCA_900542385.1). Classification (GTDB taxonomy): domain Bacteria; phylum Bacillota; class Clostridia; order Peptostreptococcales; family Anaerovoracaceae; genus Lentihominibacter; species Lentihominibacter excrementavium. Next base: position 1,641 of record UQNP01000152.1, on the reverse strand, counting down.
CCCGACACAGGGCGCAGGAATATGAGCGATATCAATTCTTCAGGTATGCCTGCGGCAGCAAAAAGAGGACGTACTGCCTGTTCGATCGAGTCCATAGCTCCTGAAGCGGTCATAGATTCTATGGCTATAAATATGCCGATAAGAAACGGAAGGATATCAACGCTGGTTTTAAGGCCTTCTTTTGCTCCTGATATGAATACATCATATACAGGAATTTTTTTGATTATGCCGTAAACAAGTATTATGGTTATCAATGCTGGCAAGAATAATACTGAAAAAATACGAAGAACATCAGTCATGGAGACTTTTCCTTTCAAAAGCACGGCATACCATCACAGATGCTGCCATGGAAAGAAGACCGGCAACGATAGACGGAAGTATTATATCTTCCGGAGAAACTGATCCCAGATCGCTGCGTATTTTGATGACTGCTATAGGTACGAGCTGTATCATTGACATACTGAGAGCGGTAAACATGCACATTGAATTGCTGGCATAGCGGCTGAAGCCGTTGTCTTCGTCGAGAAGTTTCATAGCTTTTATGGAAAAAACGGTAGCGCTGTTGCCTGCGCCGAAGATATTAGCCATGAAGCTCATGACTATCATGGCAATGGTACGGCTGTTTTTTTCTTCCGGAAACAGGTATTTTATAACGGGATTCAATGCATTTGCGATTTTTTCTATGAGTCCGGATTCTTCTGCTATTTTCATAAGTCCGCTCCATGCGGCCATAACGCCGGAAAGAGCAATCATGAATTCCACAGCTTCCGTACAGCTGTTCATGAATGCATCTGTGAATTCGGCAGTTTTCCCGTTTACAATGGAGAAAATTATCCCTGAGAGAAGCATGAAGCCCCATATGTAATTCATCATGATCAACACCCCTATAGGTAAAAGTATTCGGTGATAACTAAAAATATGTTGAAGAAATTTCCATTCTATGGGATAATAATAGGTAAATATAACAGTATGGCTATGTGTGATCGTATGGATTGGAGGAGAAAATGAGCGCAACGATAGATATAAAAACACTGCTTTTCCTGATATTAGGGATAGCGCTGCTTGTTCTTATAATTTACTTGATACAGCTTACCAGGAAATGTATTACGGCGATGAACCATACAAATAAAATACTTGAAGATGCGTCAGTCGTTACGGAACTTGCATCAAAGCGCAGCAAGGATGTTGACGGTATAATAGATAATGTTTCTGAATCTGTAGGATCCATATCGAAAGCCATAAAGGGAGAACAGAATACTTTTGCGGCTATTGCGTCTATAGTAAAAGCGGCGGCGGCTGTTAAAAATGCGTTTACAAAGGAGACAAAAGAATAGGATCGTGAAATTTTGCTTTTTACGGCTGTTGGCCTGACCTGAGAGGTATAGTGAATAAGTGTAGTAAATTTTTGTATGAAGTTTGAAAGGAGTATGGAATGAAGGCTACAGGTATCGTTAGAAAAGTAGATGAACTGGGCAGAATCGTGCTGCCTATAGAACTCAGAAGAACGCTCAATATAGAAATAAAAGATCCGCTGGAAATATATGTTGACGGAGAGTCTATCATGCTGAAAAAATATCAGCCTGCATGTGTCTTCTGCGGAAGTTCCGATGATGTAAAACAGATAAAAGGAAAAAATGTATG
>UQNP01000151.1 GCA_900542385.1 uncultured Eubacterium sp. | reverse complement strand
AAATACAATATAGAATCAAAGGATATACGCATACTCCCGCTGCGGTTGTCGAGAAAAAAGAAAGATTCCTTCGTAAGATCCAGCGTCTGGATGGCATTATGAAACGAATTGATTATTTTTTCCTTTTCATAAGGTTTTAAAATATAATCCAGCGCCCTTACCTCGTATCCCTGAAATACAAATTCAGGATAGACCGTAACGAAAATGATCACTGCCGACGGATCGATACGCCTTATCTGCCTCGCCATATCCACCCCGTTTGCATTATCCAGCTTTATATCCAGATACAGTATTTTCTGTCCCTGTATCCTTTCATATTCTCTTAAAACCTCTTCACCAGATGAATATTCCGCTATTCTATAGGAAATCCCCATAAGACCGAGTTCAGTTTCAAGGATCTGTTTAAGATCGCACCGCAATGCTTTTTCATCATCACAGATAATAATATTGAGCATATACCTTTCTAAAGCCTTTCTCACTTATTTCTTCTAAATGATACTACAGACACCGTTTTATTTCACCGTGAAATGCAGAACTTGCACAAAAAGATGTCAAACTTGTAATGTCTGCGTATCGAAAATTAAAAAGCTTTTCTCTATAATATCCGCGGAATATTTCAAAAAATAAACGGAGGAACAACAAGATGCTGAAAGTAAATCATCTGTACAAGAACTATCGTTCAGAAGGCAATATCTACGAAGTTCTTAAAGACGTAAATTTTCAAATAGACAAAGGGGAATTCGTAGCTGTGATGGGTCCTTCCGGGAGCGGCAAGACCACACTGCTCAACTGTATATCGCGTTTCATCCCCCATGACAGCGGTCAGATACTTCTCAATGATACCGACCTTTCAACGCTTTCTGAAAAACAGATCGCTTCTGTAAGAAATGAAAAACTCGGTTTCGTATTTCAGGATTTCATGCTGCTCGACGGTCTTACTGTGTTTGAAAACGTCTGCATACCTAAAATAATAAAAGGCTCTTCCTACAGGCCCATGGAAGAAAAGGCAAAAAAACTCCTCGAAGTTTTCGGCATATCTCACATAAGCGACAAATATCCTGCTGAAATATCAGGCGGACAGAAGCAGAGAACGGCAGTAGCCAGAGCATTGATGAACAATCCTCTCCTTATTCTCGCCGATGAGCCTACGGGAAACCTTGACAGCAAATCCAGCGAAGCGGTGATAAAGGCTTTTGTCAGCGCTAAGAAACAGCTTGGAGCTACAATTTTTATGGTGACTCACGACAGCTTTTCCGCCAGTTACTGCGACAGAGTCATCGTAATGAAAGACGGTATGATCTTCACGGAAATCAGAAGAGAGGGAGGAAGAAAAGCTTTCATGGACAGCCTTCTTGACGTACTTGCAGATATGAACGGTGGTGATTCAAATGAGGCTTGATAAAATATGGTCCAAGTTAAGAAAAAAGAACAGATCCCAATATGTTCAGTTTCTGTTCTGCATAGGTTTCGCAGCCATGCTCATCTGCTCATATCTGATGATGCTCATGAGTCCCCTTATTCAAAACACTCTCCCTGACGGCGGTGATTCGAGAAAACAGGTTTATACGATATTCGTGCTGGCTGCGGCAGGCTGTATCATATTCGTCATATATGCAGCAGGCCTATTTCTGCGCTATAAAAGCCGGGAAATCGGTATTTTTCTTGCTCTCGGAGCCGATAAAAAGCAGATTGGCCGTGCACTGTGCAGAGATATTATAAAATGCGGCACCGCTGCGTCTCTTGCAGGTCTTTTCGCAGGATGTCTGCTTTCGTGGATCATAGGAACCATATTTAAAGCTGCTATGAGCGAAACGACCGATTACTCATTTTCTTTTACACTTGCAGGGCTTATTTCGAGTATCATATACGTACTTATCATAATGCTGCTGCTTTCAGTTCTGACATTAAGATCTATAAAGCGCAGCAACATCATGGATATAATAAACGAACACAGAAAGCAGGAGCCTCTGAAAAAAATGGTTTCTCCTGCATATCTCATACGCGGGATAATATTCCTTATCTGCGGAGTTTTACTGGGATTTGTAATGCCTGTCATAACGGTGAATCTGACAAAACATTACCTCGGTCCGTGGACCAATCTGTTTTATCTGCTGGCGCTGATCGGACTGTATCAAATACTCGTATTTTCCGTTTCATGCCACAGGCGAGGCAGGCGCCCGCAAAAATACTACAGGAATCTTATTTCATACGGACTCCTGAAATTTCAGGGCCGCTCCATAGTCCGCAATATGCTCGTCATGACACTGCTGCTCCTCGGCGGTATATTTGCCGTATTTTATGTTCCTGTAAACAACGTAGCCATGAGCACCAGCCTTTCGGAGCACGAATCGCCTTATGCGTATTTCTACAATGATGATATGACCTCATTTTCATATGAAAAAGTTAAAGACATAGCGAAAAAGCACCATATGTCCATAAATAACTACAGAGAAGGCGAGATGATACAAGCTGTCGGAAGCGGTATAAATCGCGATAATACAGATGAAAACGGGAATCTGCAGGAAATATACGAAGAAAGACACTGTGTTTACGAATTCATGAGCGCATCAGACTACGAAGCTCTCACCGGTCAGACTGTCGACATATCACCCGGAACCTACCGCATGATACAACTCGATAACGCTGAAGAAAATCTTTTTTTCAGATTTGATGATATGGACAAGGTATATCTTGATGCAGACGACAGTTTCATGCCTATGAAATACGAAGGCAACCTTACATATACTTCCCTTGTTTCGGGACGCGGATTCGATAATGAAGCACGATACGTGGTATGCGACTCGGATTTTGAAAAAATCGCAGCAGGGACACGGGCTTTCCCTCGTGAGACACAGGTGTTCTTTGATGCAAAAGGAAGCAATGAACTTGATTTCTGCCGGGAATTATACCGGGAATTCGGGAATTCCATTCCTGAAAGCATGAAAATATGCGGCGCTTATGACCTGTGGGACAAGCTCCAGGCAGATGAAGCCGGAGAAGAATACGGTTACGACAACATGGTATCATACGATCCTGAAAACCCTGTAAAAGAATCCGACTGGCTGTATGAGCCGAGACTTATCCCAATGGAAGAAGCATACAGCACTGCAAGCTCTGCTGTATTCCTCATGCTTTTCATATACGTTGCTGCCGTATGTCTCGTTTCTGTGGCGATCATAGCTTATTCAAGAAGCCGCAGCGTCGGTATCTTAAATGCTCCGGTTTTCTCTGATCTTAAAAAGCTTGGAGCAGACAATGTATATCTTATCAGACTCCTGAAACAGCAGATAAGAAAAATCTATGTACTGCCTGCTGTCATCGGCTGCGGAGGGATGCCGGCATTTGAGATACTGCTGCTTAAGATGAACGATGGCCGTATAGACTCATCCGAGCTGTCAACTATGATATTATGCACATCGGCTGCATTTGCCGCCGCCGTGATACTTTACATACTCTACAGGATCTCCCTGAGCAAAGTATCAAAAATGCTTAAATTATCTGCATGATCTGCGTAACAAATGAAAA
>UQNP01000150.1 GCA_900542385.1 uncultured Eubacterium sp. | reverse complement strand
ATTATCGTCAGCGTAATCAAAAGTGAATTTCTCTCCATTTGGATATTCTGCCTGCGTTACTCTGTCATTCTCAAAATCATACTCTATTTTATACTGATTCTTATTGTTGGCTTCCTTTATAACTGCAAGATTTCTCGGCTGTCTGCTCAGAAGTGGTTTGTCATACTCATATTCGTATTCTATACTCTCGTTTCCGGAAATCTCCGTAACCTTCGTAAGTAATCTATCTGTTGAAAACAAAGGTTTACTGTATTCATACTGCACTTTACTTCCGTCAGGCAATAATATTTCTTTCACTGTCAAAGGATCCGTACCATTCTTACCGTCGTTGTATATAAAATCTACAGTAACATTATTATTTGTACGCATCTTTGACAATACACCTTTATTCGGATCATGTTCAAAAATAATGAAGTTGCCGTTGTTTTCCTCCATGAGCACGAGTTGTCCGCTAAAATCGAAATAGTATCGCAGTCCGTCTTTTGTATGCAGCAGGAACCAGTACGAAATATCAACACTGTTGTTTGTACCAGCTGCCGAAACCGTTACTGTTTTTGTTTTCAGCGTATTCTCTGTTGTAAGACCCACATAGCTTCCGAAAGAAGATACGAAGTTCTGGCCTCCGTCTCTCGTAAAATGATATATTGTCCCGTTGCCGTCTTTCAATGCAACATGAGAAAAAAGCATAGGATCATCTTCTGACACCTCTATAAGCTCTATATCGTAATCATGGCTCCAACCAAGACCGAACGTGCCTTTAGTGCTTGCCTGACTGTTATATGTTCTAACAAGATCGATATCGAATCCCTCATTTGCGATACTTGTATCAGTCTGCTGATAGACGAAATTTCCCTGGCTTTTTTCTACATATCCATTGCCGTTCGGAGTATTAAATTCGTTGAATTCCCAAAACTCCTTTATACCGATACGCTTTACAGACTCATTTTCATCAACCGTTCTTCCTGCCGCCACCTCACTGAAGGAACTCCTGTTCTCAAAATAGGTCATAAGATCTTCATCATAGAAGCTTTTGAGTGCGCATACTTTATAATAGTATTCCTTTCCGTGTATTGCATTTATTTCTGCATAATATCCGCCCTTTATCCCTGATGCCACCAGAGTTGATTCGTCCGGCACAAAATCTTCTTCCGTACTCCTGTATACTTCATAAGATATATTATCCGGCAAGTCCTCGGGCATATCCCATTTAACATATGTTTTATAATTTATCTTATCTTCTACACTCAATCTCTTTGGTGCGTAATCTTCCACATCAGAGTATAAAAACGTTTCATTGTTTATAGTATCGCCATAAATTACAAGCTGACTGTCATTTACACTGTAGCCGGAATTGGCTGTAGCTTTTACAAACAATCCCTGACTGAAAATCGACTCTTCAGTTATATCAGTAATATAATACGTTGTATCCGGCTGCACAGTTACATACTGCGGGTCACCGGGTGTATCGGCTTTTACCTGATATGTTGCTACTCCCGGCTGCGCTTTTATGCGAAAACTTATTATATTCGATGTCCCGTACGTATATGTTTCGGCTACATTCCCACTTATTTCGCTACTCTCAAATGTTATAGAATTTTTCAATCCGTTTTTCACAGTATAAGCGGTATATTTTCTTGTACCATCAGCTTCCTGCTTCATCGCCAACACATCGTTCCACATAAGTTCGTCGTAAATCGCGTTGCCGTTTTCATCTTTAAGAGCAGGCGATGATTCTTTGTTGTTTATATACCATGTGGCACCCTGAACATTATCTTTCAAAGTCAGAGTATCAACATCGCTTCCAAAAATCATCCCTCCGTACAGTGGATTCTGTTCGCCTTTTTCTATTTCTATCTGTGGTGCTATTACCCTTGCAATCGTATTATCCGAAGGTACTGAAATGTCTATAGTCTGAGACGCGATATTTCCGGCTTTATCTTCAGCTACTACTTTAAGCGTGTATTCTTTACCTTCTTCAAAAGGCGCTTCGCTCAGGTCCAAAAATGCCATAGGCTCATAATGTGATGCTTCATAAGTCCCTTCTTTCAACGATTCACTTCCATATTCATCAGCATTCTTTTCTTTAGCATATATTTTCCAGTCTTTAAGATTAGCGTCTTCGACAGTACACATTACGTTTCCCTGATCAAAACTCAGGTTGTTCACCACAGGAGCAGTTTTATCAACTACACACGGGATCACTATTTCCTCTCCGGCATGTCCGCTCTTTGACTTTCCTCTTATCGTAACATCCCATGTTCCTTCTGTATTCGGTACCGTTATTTCCGCGCTCCCCTCAAAAGGCAGAATCCCATCACTGCCGGGAGAAACTATGGTTGCGAAAGCATCACTACTGTTGAATTTCGCTTCTATACTTCCCAGCTTTATTTTCTGCTGTGGTGTATATGAAAAGCCCCATGTAAGTGTAGCCGTTCCTCCTTTCGATGGTTCTATCTTGGCTTTATCCGGCGCAGGAAGAGTATACGTGACATCAAAATCTTTTGTTATTTCTTTTGTTAAACCCACCGAATCTTTAAGATAAAGTACTAATCTGTATTTTCCGTAACTGTCACATATATCGATAGTATCCATTACTATATTCTCACTTATAGTAAAATTCTGTGTCAGTATTTTTTCCGACTGCTGATCTATACCTATGACATTGCCCGATGAATCTGTAGTCGCTTTATAAAGCTTAAGAGAGCTTTCTACAATATCGCTTCCGGTGCCACTCACACCTATTTCAATGTTCACCGGTTTATAAATCTGCGTCACCTCATTGCCTGTTACAAGATCTGTTATAGTAATGCTTCCATCAGGGCCCTCCGTATCTTTTTCATATTCAAAGCTTTTTACCTTTTCATTTCCTGCAATATCTTCCACTTTTACATGCAAAGTATACTGACCTGTCGGCAGCGACTGGTCAGCTTCTGTAAACCTGAAAGCGCCTGAGTATGGTACATCGCTACTGATTCTCAAGTCTGCCGGTGCTTTGTAGTCATTGTCTGATACAGACGTCCCTCTTGGGACTAAAGCATATGAAATGCAGCTATTATTTATATTGTCATCTTTGATACCCGAAAATCCTATAACCGGGTTATTTTCTCTAGTAGGCTTTCCCGCGATAGATTTCCCTTTACTACTCTTGAAACTTACTTTTTTCACAACAGGGGCTTTGTCGTCCTCCTGTGCAGTCGCAGCATCAATATCAGCAGTATTTTCTTCTGCTTTTTCAGAAGTTTTGTCTGAATATTTTATAATAATTTTAGGATTGTATGATCCTATAGACCTGCTTCCAAAAAACGATATGTATCCTGCATTACTACTCTTATTTTTCAATACAATGCCATGATCCTCATCAGTACCATTCGCAATACTGCTGACATATGTCGATATATCAAATTCATGCTCTGAACATTCTGTCCCAGTACTGGTAACTGTTGAAATTGCTTCATCCGAGCACGCTGCTCTGTTGCTGTATTTCAAATCTGATTCTGTCCAATCCTCTTCAGCTTTATATACCCCTGCGTTTTGCTTGCTTTCAGATCCCGCCGCTTCGTATACAATAAATTTGGCTTCAGATATGCTTTTCCCTGATACTGTGCTTTGAAGTCCAGGAA
>UQNP01000149.1 GCA_900542385.1 uncultured Eubacterium sp. | reverse complement strand
AGACGTTCCAGGAAAAATAAAACATATTCTTTTGAATTTAAACTTCATGTAGTAGAATTGTATCTAACAAGTGAACTCTCGTATCAGGAATTAGCACTGTCACAAGGAATGAATAATCATGCCCTTGTCGTTAGATGGGTAAATGATTTTAGAAATGCAGGTCCTGATGCTTTGAGACCTAAGAAGAAAGGTCGGAAAAAATCAATGGATAAGGATACAAATCAAAAGAAGATAAGTCAGGCAGCAGATGAAGCAACTGTAGATACCAGTAAAGAATATGTAAAACAACTGGAAGATGAACTGTTGAAACTAAGAATCGAGAACGCATATTTAAAAGAATTGAGGAGGCTGCGTTTAGAGGAGGAAGCTCTAGAGAAAAAACAGCGAGAATCATACACAGCCTCCGAGGAGAATTCAAACTAAAGGATATTCTCGCTGCTGTTGGCTTTCCAAAAGCGACGTACATTTACTGGCAGAAGCGTTCCAACAGGATAGATCCGAATCAAAAGCTGGAGGAAAAGATTAAGCAAATACATGCGGAACACAAAGATTACGGCTATCGAAGGATAACAGCGTATCTGCGTAATCAAGGGATGAAAATCAACAAAAAACGTGTTCAACGAATTATGCAAAAACTAAATCTACAGGTAACTTCGTTTACAAGGAAAAGCCGTAAATACAGTACTTACAAGGGAAAAGTTGGAAAGATCGCACCTAATAGGATAAATCGCAGATTCCATACAAATGTCCCATATCAGAAAATTACAACAGACACTACGGAATTTAAATACTACAAAGTTGATAAAACGGGCAAAATGAATATCAAAAAGCTATACCTGGATCCATTCATGGATATGTTTAACTTAGAGATAATCAGTTACGGTATATCGACAAAACCATCTGCTTCAAGCATAATAGCCGCTTTGAATGAGGCTGTAGAAAAGACAGAAGACTGTAGATATCGCAGGACATTTCATTCTGACCGTGGGTGGGCTTACCAGATGAATGCATATTCGCGCACGCTGAAGAAGAATCGAATTTTTCAAAGTATGTCCCGGAAAGGCAATTGCTATGATAATTCTGTAATGGAAAACTTCTTTGGTATTATGAAGCAGGAAATGTACTATGGGGCTTTATATTACAGCTACGAAGAATTAAAGGATGCAATAGACAAATATATTACGTATTACAATGAACGAAGAATTAAGCAGAAGCTAGGATGGAAGAGTCCTGTTGAATACAGGCTTACAGCTATTGCTGCATAAAAACAGCGTAGCAGCTTAAATAACTGCTACGCTAAAAAGTCTAACTTTTGGGGGTCACCGAGACTGTGAATAAAAGTCTGTAAAAAAGAGAAGAAGTGTAGCCTTCTATGGTAAAATCAAAATATCATAGGAGGCTATTTAAATGGCAAACAAGAAAAAAGAGGTTTACAAAGTTAAACCACTAAATGAAAACAAGAAGAATATCATCACAGCACTTATCGAAGAATATGATATTGAAACTGCAGATGATATTCAGGAGGCACTCAAAGATCTTCTTGGCGGAACGATCAAATCTATGATGGAATCCGAAATGGACGAGCATCTCGGATATGAAAGCTATGAACGAAGTGATACTGACAATTATCGCAATGGAACCAAACGTAAAACAGTACGCAGCAACTATGGTGAATTTCAGATCGATGTCCCGCAGGATAGACAAAGCAATTTTGAACCTAAAGTTGTAAAAAAGCGACAGAAGGATATTTCCGGTATTGATCAGCAAATCATAAGCATGTATGCCAGAGGACTGAGCACAAGACAGATTTCAGACCAGATTGAAGAAATATACGGTTTTGAATGCAGTGAAGGCTTCATTTCTGATGTTACCGATAAAATTCTGCAGGAGATTGAAGACTGGCAGAACAGACCGCTTGATGATATCTATCCTGTCATGTTCATAGATGCAGTACACTTTTCCGTAAGAGAAGATAACCGTATAAAGAAGCTGGCAGCCTATGTAATTCTGGCAATCACCCTAGAGGGTAAAAAAGACGTGATCAGTCTTCAGATAGGAGAAAACGAAAGCAGCAAATACTGGCTTGGAGTTTTGAATGATCTTAAAAACCGCGGAGTAAAAGATGTCATGGTAATTTGCGCTGATGGGCTTACAGGAATCAAAGAAGCTATTGCAACAGCCTTTCCGAATACCGAATATCAGCGCTGTATTGTTCATCAGGTACGAAACACTTTAAAGTATGTATCTTACAAGGATATGAAGGTGTTTGCATCAGATCTTAAGAGGATTTATCTTGCGCCAAATGAACAGCAGGGATATGAAACCATGCAGCGTGTGAAGGAAAAATGGGATGAAAAATATCCGAACGCAATAAGAGCTGGGAGCATAACTGGGATGTACTGACTCCGATATTCAAGTTTTCTGCAGATGTCCGAAAGGTCATCTACACAACAAATGCAATTGAAAGCCTGAACAGCACATACAAGAAACTGAACCGTCAGAGGACGGTATTTCCAAGCGATAAAGCTCTGCTAAAATCTCTATATCTTTCTACCCTGCAGGCTACAAAAAAATGGACCCAGCCACTCAGAGGCTGGGGAAAAGCCTATGGTGAATTTGCCATCATGTATGAAGGTCGAATCCCACTTTAAAATACTCTCAGTATGCAGTAAGGACTCCTCAGAAACGAAGGAGTCCTTGACATGCTCAAAAGCATAATTTATATTGTTGTTGTAAATCAGGAGCGGCTGATTTCAGCTGTTCCGCATCTGTATTACCATAGAAGGCTATTTTACAGACTTTATTTCACAGTCTCGGGTCACCTCACGGCATATGTTTGACACATCGGTTTTATTTATGCAGTTTTCAGTATCTCTCTTTTAAATCCTTTCTATTTCAGATATTATCTGCCTTCTTATCTCCGTCACAGCTTCAAAATCCATATTGGCAATATAAAAATCTTCCAAAGCGTCATGGTATCGTTTTGCCTTCTTTAAAAATCCGATGGCTTTATCTATATTTTCACGGCTGCTTTCATCGAGAGCTTTGATTATTTCTCTGTACTCATCATCTTCCTTGTATTCTAAAGCTACATCGATAAACATCACCCTTTTGTTCATCAATACAGACTCAAGTCTGTGGTAAGAATTGAAGCTAACTATGCCGAATCTCCCTTCCGGTACGATAATATGCTCCAATTTATCAACAGGTCTCATAGGACAATAATACAGCTCTCCATCAAGGCCTGCATCCGCAATTCTCTTTGCAGCCGCATCCAAAATATTTTCACTTCTGAATCCGTCCGGCACATTTATTATTACAAGTCTTTCCAGATTTTCAGTTAAAGACTCAAGTCCATTTTTCATGCCGTCCGGGGTCAGCGCTCCTGCAAAGAATTTTACGAATTTCCCAGGTTTCGGAGCCATTCCCATGGCGTTTTCTCTCATCATCTTAGACTCTGCTCTTTTCAGCGCTGTGATGCTTCCCAGCTTCATATCAAGCTGTCTTCTTACATCATAGAGCTGCTCATCCGTTATGACGTTATCCAGTATTTCCGCCATGAAACTTTGCTCTGCTCCCGCGATCTTCAAATACCCGTATGTAATATTAAAGGCTGCTGAGATCTTTTCTCCCAGCTCTATTATTTCTTTCCTGTGCTGTC
>UQNP01000148.1 GCA_900542385.1 uncultured Eubacterium sp. | reverse complement strand
AAGCTTATAAATTTAATTTTATAACGTTGATATTTTAATTCGCTTATGTGAAAAATACGTGTATTTTAACGAAAAAAGCAATCTTATGTTATAATTGGTATAATTTTGACTTATTTTTTATACAGGAGGAAACAAATGAAAATATATCCATCGGTTGTTGAAAACATCGCACGAAATGCAGCAGACCATCCTGATAAACTTGCCCTTGCTGATGAAAAAATGTCGTACACGTACGGGCAGCTTTGGAAAGCCATCCTCAGTCTGTCTGCTAAACTGAAAGAATACGGTGTGAATAAAGAAAGCTGCGCTGTAGTGGAATGTACTCAGAACGCTTCGTACATGATATGTGAATTCGCGATCCAGCTCATAGGCGGTATCTTCGTGCCCCTTGAAAAAAACGCAGCGCCCGAAAGGATAAAGGAGATCTCAGATGATACGAATGCAGTGATACACATAGGAAAATCACCTATTGAAAAAAGCACATCCTCTGCCGCCTTCATAAACATATCGGACATCGCCGATATGTGCAGCATTTCATCGGACAGCTGTGATCTCGACGATATATCGTTTCCTTCCGGTGACGACACAGCTGAAATACTTTTTTCAACAGGTACGACAGGGAAATCAAAAGGTATCGTGCTGACCCACACCAACGATACTGCACTGGCCGAAAACGTCATGCTCGGCGTTAAAATGAAAAAAGACAACGTTGAATTGGTCCCTATGCCTTTAAGCCATTCCCATGGCCTGAGAAGGACTTACGCAAATCTTGTCAACGGAAGCAGTGTTGTATTCGCCGACGGAGTCACTCTGCTCAAAAAAGTATTCAACCTGATGGACCTGTACAAAGTCACATCCATGGATCTGTCTCCAAGCATGCTCTCAATAATATTCAAACTGTCCAGGGACAGACTTGGTGATTATGCAGACATACTCGATTACATACAGCTCGGCTCGGCACCTCTTCCTGAAGAAGACAAACTCCATCTGAGCCGAATACTTCCAAACACGAGACTCTACAATTTCTACGGCAGTACAGAGGCCGGATGTTCATGCATACTCGATTTCAACTCAGTTTCCGGGAAGCCCGGCTGCATTGGAAAACCTGCAAAAAATGCCCATTTCATAGTAGTAGACAAAACAGGCAAAGAAATCGAATCATCCAAAGATAACCTTGGATTTCTGGCAAGTTCCGGCTCCATAAATATGAAATGCTACTTCAACGCTCCCGAACTGACAGCAGAAGCCACCAGGGGAGGCAGTGAATACATATATACTAAAGATCTCGGATATATAGACAAAGAAGGATATATATACATGCTCGGCAGACAGGACGATGTCATAAACTACGGCGGTATCAAGATATCTCCTGAAGAAATAGAAAGCATAGTGATAAAAAACGAAACGATAGACGACTGCGCCTGCGTACCTGTCAAAGATCCTCTCACAGGTCAGGCACCGAAGCTGTTTGTGAAACTGCATGAAAACACCGAATACGATCAGAAATCATTCAAAGCCTTTCTCGCAGAACATCTCGATGCCAACAAGCAGCCTAAATACATCGAAGTAATAGATGAGATCCCGCGCACATTCAACGGAAAAATTAAAAGGAATGTACTCATGGAAAAAGAAAAGATATAAAGCACAAGCTTTATATCTTTAAAAAACAGTCTTAAAATCCTCTGTATATGAATGCGCTTGCATCATAGCCCGGACCGTATACTCCGAAAATAAGGACGGCTGCAAACGCTCCGAGGAAGAGCAGCCATCTCACAGCCAGCGGTTTGTCCGCTACCGTGTCCCTTATACCGGCTCCTTTCTCCTGCTTGAAACTGATCGCAAACCATATGATACAGCCTGCAAGCAGTATTAGAAAATCCGCACTATCAAGACCCAGGGCAAATATCTGATCTGTAAAGTCCGTACTTCCGTTTCCTGAAAAAATGGAGGCAAACATGGTCAAGGCAACACCGAAAGATGCCGCCCTCGGAAACATCCTTCCTATCACGATGAGGAAAAATGTCCTGATTATACAGAATATCTTCCACCCAAGGCTCTCTGTGTTTATACGGAGAGCTTTTGTCATTTTCTTAAGATACGGCTCAAGGAGAAGTCCCAGGATTATTATTCCTCCGTTGTACAGTCCATAGGCTATGTATTTGAATTCAGCCCCGTGCCACAAGCCTATCGTAAGGAATGTGGCCATCTGTGCAACGAGAACAGGAAACAGTTTTCCTATCCTGTCTCCGAATATTTTTCTCAAACTTTTCCCTGCTTTTCCGAAAGTTTTTGAAAGAGATATGGAAAAAAATATATAATCTCTGCACCAGAAGCTGAGAGACATATGCCATCTGCGCCAAAACTCCGATATGCTGTCTGAAAAATACGGACGCATGAAATTGTGCGACATTTCTATACCCATCATACGAGCTGCGCCTCTGGCTATATCTATGCCACCTGAAAAATCGCCGTATATCTGTATCGTATAGAACAAAAGCGCAACAAATACGATACCGCCGCTGTAATCAGAATAATTGTCAAACACCTGATCGACCAGTATCGCTGCTCTGTCTGCAATGACAAGTTTTTTGAAAAATCCCCACAGCATGAGCTGTGCGCCGTATGTCAGATTCTTATATGAAAAAGAATGGCCCTCATAGAGCTGACCTGCCAGTTCATCGTATCTGGCTATAGGTCCCTGCACCATCTGAGGAAAAAATGACACGAAAAGAGCAAATTTGAATATATTGTCATCTGCATCTATTTTGCTTCTGTAAATATCGATGATATATGCAGCAGTCTGAAATGTATAAAAGGATATCCCCAAAGGTATGAGTATCCCCAGGTCGAATCTTTCGCCAAGGCCTAAAGCCGATGCCGCAGATTCTATTATATCAGAGAAATATTTTACTACCGCGAGTACGCCAAAATTGGCGATCAATATTATTGCCGCCATTTTGCGCTTTTTCTTCTGTACAGCAGCCTTCAAAGCCTTTTTTTCGTCTTTTGAAAGCTCTTCTTTATGTTCTTTTAAATATGCTTTGTGCTCGCTGTTCTGTCTTCCTATATATCTTCCCCCGCAAAAGGTTATCACGGTGGTGAAAATCAAGAAAAGAAACGTTCTGGGACTTGATATAAGATAAAATGCATAACTCGCAGCAAGCAGGACCAGCCACCTGGCCTTACCCGGAAACGCGTAATACAAACATATAACAACAGCCAGGAAAGCCAGAAAGTAAAAAGAAGTAAACGCCATCTGCTGTTCCTCTGTATCCTATCTTATTCCTGCGCTCTCGTTATCAGGTCTACCATGGCATCTACCGAATTAAAGTTTTCCGGCAAAAGATCCTCCACTGAAATTTCGATATCGAATTCGTCGTTCAGTTCTCCCACTATCGATACTATATCTATAGACTCCAGCATTCCGTCATCTATAAGCTTAGTACTGTTTTCAAAATCAATGTCGCTTCTTATTCCCGTAAGGATCTCAATTACTTTTTCCCTCATATGTCTGTGATTCCTTTCTGCCAGCTCTCTTATCAAATGATCAGATAAAGCCGGGCGCCTATGTTTTCTTCGCGTATCCCCCGCAACATGGATATTATTTTAGCATTTATGTCCTGATGAATCAAGATTATAACTTCTACTGCCAAATATATCCGACT
>UQNP01000147.1 GCA_900542385.1 uncultured Eubacterium sp. | reverse complement strand
AACAATAAATGAAGTAAAGAGCAGCAGAAAGGATCTTGGCAATGAAACTTGAACTGATAGCGACAGCGACATTTGGGCTGGAAGCGGTGGTAAAGCGTGAAATACAGGAACTTGGATATAAGATAATAAAGACTGAAGATGGCAAGGTGACGTATCTGGGAAATGAAAGAGCGGTGGCAAAATCAAATTTGTGGCTGAGGAGTGCAGACAGAGTACTTCTTAAGATGGGAGAATTCAAGGCGTATGAATTTGAAGAACTGTTTCAGCAGACAAAGGCTCTGGCCTGGGAACAGCTGATACCTGAAGACGGAAAGTTCACTGTAAACTGCACATCTGTAAAATCAAAACTGCACAGTGTTCCTGCATGCCAGAGCATAGTTAAAAAAGCTGTAGTAGAGAGGATGAAAGAATTTTACGATACGGAGATATTTGAAGAGACAGGAGCAGAATATACGATAAAGCTGACATTGCTTAAAGACAGAGCTACCATAACTGTGGATACCAGCGGACCGGGACTTCATAAAAGAGGTTACCGGGTGAAGGATGTGGCGGCTCCGATAAAGGAAACGCTGGCAGCGGCGCTGGTACAGCTTTCTTTTTGGAATCCTGAAAGGATCCTTGTCGATACATGCTGCGGCTCTGGCACTATACCTATAGAAGCTGCGATGATAGGACGAAATATAGCCCCGGGACTTAACAGGAAGTTTGCCTCGGATGAGTGGGAGTTTATAGGGAAAGATGTGTGGCGCGAGGAAAGAAAGGCTGCTTTTGAAAAGATAGATTACGAAAGAGAACTTAATATATACGGTTTTGATATAAACGGAAGAGCTGTTTCGGCAGCCAGAGAAAATGCTGAGGAAGCCGGCGTCGATGACTGCATAGCTTTTAAAAGGGCGGATGTTGCAGATATGAAAGCTGCAGGCAGGAATGGGATAATAATAACAAATCCGCCATACGGCGAGAGGATAGGAGAAAAAAAGGAGATCGAAAATATTTACGGAGCTTTTCGTACATATTTTCAAAATAATCCGGACTGGTCCCTGTTTGTCGTGACCACGGATAAAGACGCGGAAGAAAAGATAATGGGACGGCAGGCAGACAGAAGACGTAAACTTTATAATGGAAGGCTCGAGGTATGTTATTATCAGTTCCACGGCGAAAAACCGAAGGCGCTGTAATATTCTTTATATAAATGATATTCAAGAAAAGGAGAAACTAATATGACAGTAAATCTTAAAGGCAGGAGTTTTCTTACGCTGATGGATTTCAGCTCTGAGGAAATAAGATATATGCTGGATCTGGCAAAGGAACTCAAGAAAAAGAAAAAATCAGGTGTTCGCGATGAGCTTTTAAAAGGTAAGAATATAGTGCTGCTTTTTGAAAAAACTTCGACGAGAACGAGATGTTCCTTTGAAGTGGCGTGTCACGATGAAGGCGCCCATGTTACATATCTTGATTCAAGAGGCTCGCAGATGGGTAAAAAGGAAAGTCTGGAAGACACGGCTAAAGTGCTTGGCCGTTTTTTCGACGGAATAGAGTACAGAGGATATGAACAGTCGGTGGTTGAAAAACTGGCGGAATGTTCGGGTGTACCTGTATGGAACGGACTTACCGATGTCGATCATCCGACGCAGATCCTGGCGGACATGCTTACTATAGAGGAACATATATCAAAGCCTCTTAATGAAGTCAAAGTGGTCTTCTGCGGGGATATCAGAAACAATATGAGTTATGCATGGATGTACGGGTGTGCGAAGATGGGAATGAGCTTTGTTGCATACGGGCCTGATGTTCTTGCTGCGCAGATGGATGGTAAAGTGATGGAAGAAGTGAAAGCGACTGCCCGGAAAACAGGAGCGAAAATAGAAGTTTCATCCTCGCCTGAATGTCTTAAAGGCGCTGATGTCATATACACTGATGTATGGGCTTCTATGGGAGAGGAGGCGGAAATACCGGAGAGGGTAAAGCTGCTGACACCTTATAAAGTAACGATGGATATGCTGAAAAGTACGGAAAATCCCGATGTTATATTCCTCCACTGTCTGCCGGCCTTCCATGATTTCGAAACTGAAATGGCAAAAACACAGATGAAAGAAGGGTATGACATAAGGGAAGTCACGGACGAGGTGTTCAGAAGTGAATACTCCAGAGTGTTCGATGAAGCAGAAAATCGAATGCATACGATAAAGGCTGTAATGGTAGCGACTCTGGTATAGGTGAAAGCATTAAGACAGGTCAAAGAAAACCTAAAGAAAACTGTGTGAACTTTTAACTTGCCTTAAAGAAGAATAAATGATATTATCATAGGGTACAATTTTTTTTCAAGACCTTATTGGTCCAGAGAAAAGAGGGTAGCATATGGAGATTGAATTAAAGTATAGAATACCTAATGAAAAAATAGCAGAAGAAATCTGGCAGGACAAGCTCTTTACCAGTATGGAAGAGAAAGATTCACGAGAAGAAGTATGCCTTGACGCTAAATATTTTGATACTTTCAACTGTACTCTTGCTAAGGAGCAGATCGCGTACAGGATCAGAAAAGAAGGCGCACGATGGGTAGCGGCTTTAAAGTGTAACGGTCAGAGCGAAGGTGCTCTTCATACGAGAAATGAAATAAACGTTCCGGTGGTAGACGGTGATCCGGATCCTTCGGCGTTCCGAGAAAGCGAGATGGGCGAAAAGCTGATCAAACTTATCGGAGATGAAGATATACAGTGTGTTCTTGAGACTAAATTCAACAGAAGGCGTGTAAGGATAGACACAGGCACCGGTATATTTGAAGTATCTATAGACAGAGGAATGATAATAACGAGATACGGAGAAGAGCCTATTTTTGAAGTTGAAATAGAATTGTTTTCGGGAGAGACGGAAGAACTTCTGGAACTCGGTGAAAAGATTCAGAAAAAATACGATCTGGAAACGGAAGACCTGAGCAAGTACGCCAGAGGTATAAATCTGATAAAAGCCGGGAAACGCAGGGAACGAATAGCTGCGATGAGAAATTACTGAGATATTTTGCATATTTGATAAATTTAACGAAAAAACAATAATCACGTAAAGACAAAATATGAGTTTTGATCTTGCGTGATTTTTTTTACTTTTAAACACAATGAAGATGAAAGAAGAATGTTTTTCAGCTGTTTGCGCGCTGTGTGATCAGAAGTATTTCAGGAGGGTTTTTGGGCTGATTTATCATTCCTATATATGCACAGTGATACTTTTTAGGATCGAGCTCCGATGCAAAGGAAAGGAGAGATTCCTTTTCTCGTCTGCCTTCCTCGTGGCCAGGATACATGGTAATACATATCAGGCCGTCTTTTTTCAGAAGGGCTGCACCTTCTTCTACTGCTTTTAAAGTATCTGAAACGCATGTAGTGATGCTTCTGTCTCCTCCGGGCAGATAGCCGAGGTTGAATATTATGACAGAAACAGGTTCATTTACGTATTCACTCATGTTGATGTGAGAGTCGCATATAATATCTATGGTTCCATCATGAAGCTGACTGGAAAACCCGTTTTCAGACAAAAGATTCCTGGTCTTATCGACGGCTTCCTCCTGGATGTCGAAAGCATAAAGCTTTGAGGGCGAAAGTTTTGCGAGAAAAAGAGTATCCCGGCCTCCGCCGCATGTTGCATCTATGAGCACGTCGCCTTCGGAGATATATTGTTTTGCTATAGACAGAGC
>UQNP01000146.1 GCA_900542385.1 uncultured Eubacterium sp. | reverse complement strand
CGCTCTTCCGATCTATGGAAAATATTGACAAATATTTAAAATAAATGTAAAATACTGGAAAAGATGTGCGGAAGGGGCGATGCGGATGAAAAAAATATTGGATTTTTTAAAAGAAAACAAAGATATAGAGAAATTTATCAGGCAAAACAAGGATGTTATCGCTAAATGCGGCGTTGTAGCGGCGGTAATAGTGATCGGGGTATTTGTATTTATTTCAGGAGATGAGGGAGGAGGTGAGAAAGAGGAGAGGAAGGAGATCGCCATAGAAGAGACAACATCTGAAGCAGAGATTTTCGTGGATGTGGGAGGTGAAGTGGTAAACCCGTCAGTTGTGGAGCTTGAGGATGGGAGCAGAGTATCAGATGCTATTGAAGCGGCCGGAGGTCTTACAGAGAATGCCGATATCACCGATATAAACAGAGCAGCGTTTGTAAGTGACGGTGAAAAGATATATATTCCATCCGTTGTCGTAGATATAGAGGGAAATGTAGTATCCGGCGGAAGTGAGGCCGGATCGTCTGATGGAAAAGTGAACATCAATACGGCTGATTCAGAGCAGCTTCAGGAACTCGAGGGAGTAGGACCTGTAACAGCGGAAAAGATAATAGATTACCGAAACGAAAATGGAAGGTTTAAAGATGCGGAAGAGCTGAAAAACGTGTCTGGCATAGGAGAGAAAACGTATGAAAAACTGAAGGATGATGTAAAAGTGTGGTAGAGATAGTAAGCAGACAGATGTAAAAGAGGGAAAAGAGAGGTAGTAAGATGTATGAAAAAAAGGGGAGTTTTGCAGGTAAAGCCGCAGCGATTGTACTGACTGTTATTATGGGAATACAGGCCTTTTGTATCCCTGATGAAAGTAAGGCTTTACAGGCAGGAGATTTAGCGCAGGTATCTTTTGACGGTTATCTCAAGGGGATCGAAAACAAATACTATACGATGGATCTTAACGGCAGTGTTTTATTTTATAACCAGGATGGGAGTACTTATGTGGAAAAGGTCAGTGGAAAGGAACTTTCCAAGAGACGTCACATGGTGCTAACGGATACATCTACGGGAGAAATCAGGGAAGGATACTGTGTTGAATTCGATGCGGAGCTGAGAGCGAGAACTTCATACACGGCAAGCGGATATATGGCGGACACCGTGTATTTCAATCATTTGCCGGAAGATGTGAAAAAACTTATACTGGCTGTGACTTATTATGGAAAAAACGGAAAGAACAAGCTGCCTGCATCAGGCATAAATGATGAGGATTATTATTTTGCGACTCAGATGATGATATGGGAAGCGCAGCAGCAGATAAGAGTTTTTGAAAGAGACAGCAGCGGGAGGATAACAGGAACGAAGCTTACCGCTAATCATGGCATGCCTGCGGATTTCTTCTACAGATATATAAAGGGAAGAGCTGCGGAAAAATGTTACGATTACATCGCAGAGAATATAGACAAACATTTTGTGACCCCGGCCTTTATAGGAGAGACAGCGGAAAAAGCGGAGCCGGTGATGTTAAAATACAGCATGGAAACTCATAAATGGCATGGTGATGCTCAGGATGAAGATAACGATTTTGATATGAAGTGGAATGAAGCAGGTATAGAATATTCATTAAATGACGGTATTCACAGCTTTGTGAGCAGTGAATACATAGAGGGAGAAAAAATCGTAAAAGTCAAGCGAAAAACTGAAGAAGGGTCTTCTGCGGAAAATCTGCTGATATGGAATAACAATGTAAATAAGGATTTTCAGGTCGTGGCTACGGGATCAGCGTCTCCGCCGGAATTTTATATGAGATTGAAAACCGATATTCCTGCGGAAGTCATTGTTCAGAAAAAAGATGGTGAAACTGGAAAAACCGTGCCGGAAGAAGGTACTGAATACAAGGTGAAATGTGTTGATATTGATAAATACGTATCAAAAGATATGAAAAATCCGGCTGGTGATATATACAGTACAGATGATGAAGGCAAAGTAAAGATAGATGAAAAGCTTCAGGCCGGTAATTACGTACTTGAAGAAATAAAAGCTCCCAAAGGATATGTAGTGGCAAAAGAAGCGCAGTCTTTCACAGTTGATGGAAAGACTGAAAACATTACCGTTGAACAAAATAATATTCCTCAAAAAGGGATAATCATTATAAGCAAGATGGGGGAATACAGATATAATGATGATTGGGCTGATATAAGAGAGAAAGCTATGGGAGGAATAGATTTTGATATAGTGGCATTGGCGGATATCGTTACTCCCGACGGAACAGTCAGAGCTAAGAAAGGAGAGGTAGTAGATACGATAAGAACTGATTTTAACGGTAATGTGAGCAGCAAAGAGCTATACCTGGGACCCTATAATGTAGTAGAAAAAGCAGCACCTGATGAATATATCATAAGCGAGCCGATAAATGCAGCGCTCGTATATGCCGGTCAGGATACAGAAGTGGTGGAAAAGAAAATAAACGTATTCAACAGACTGAAAAGACAGACAGAAAATGGGGAAAGTCCTAAGACTTATGATGGAAGCAGTCCGGCGATACTTATGTTCATAACATTGATATCCTTTACGTTTATACTGATTATTTTATGCGCGTACTTCGCCAGGAAAAAGGAAAGCAATAGTTAGTAAACATAAGCATATCAGGAAAGCTTTAAAAACGGCAGTTTTAGATCTGCCGTTTTTATACATTGTTTTTATAATGAGATTTTATACAGTTGAAAGTTTCCTGACTAAGATAGTGCTCTATTTTGCAGGCATCTTGTTTTGCAGTATCAGCGGATACGCCGAGTTTAATAAACATATCTGTAAGGAGCTGATGCCTTTCGTATATATTTTCAGCTATCGTCTCGCCTTCCTCCGAGAGAGTGATGAATCCATCATCGTCACGATTTATATAGCCGTTTGTCTCAAGCTGTTTGAGTGCTATGCTTACACTTGGTTTTGAAAAACCGAGGTAATTGACGATATCTATTGCGCGGACTTGGCCTTTTTCTTCCTTTAATATAAGTATGGATTCAAGATAGTTCTCTGCAGATTCAAGAATTTTCATTTAAATACCTCCAAACACGTAGCGTTGATCACGCTTTATTTTATTGCGGCTTCAAGAGCAAGCTTCATCATTGCGGTGAAATCTTCCTGCCGCTCTTTTGCAGTCGCTTTTTCTCCTGTTACAAAATGGTCGCTGACAGTCATCATGGCAAGGGCGTTTACACGGTTGTACGCCGCGTTCATGTATAATGCAGCAGCTTCCATTTCTACGGCGAGGACGTTCATTGAAGCCCATTTTTTCCACCAGTCTTCCTTGAGCTCGTAAAATACATCACAGGATACGATATTACCTGCTTTAAAAGGTATATCAAGCTTTGAAGAAAGCTCTGAAACGGTATGGAGAAGTTTGTAACTTGCACACGGTGCGTAGCTGCCGGGTACATCGAAAGCATGTATATAATTAGAATCTGTTGATGCTGCAAGACCCACTACTATATCGCGTATTTTGACGTCTTCATGAAAAGAGCCGGCAGTGCCTATTCTTATTAGATTTTCTACACCGTATTCGGTGATCAGTTCCCAGGAATATATGCCCATTGACGGCATACCCATACCCGTACCCTGCACAGAAACGGGGACACCTTTGTATGTGCCGGTATAGCCGAGCATACCTCTTATATTATTGTAGCATTTAGGTGAATCAAGAAAATTTTCAGCTATGAATTTTGCCCTGAGA
>UQNP01000145.1 GCA_900542385.1 uncultured Eubacterium sp. | reverse complement strand
ATAATAATGCATACAGAAAGGAGACTCGGGATATGGAACGTGAAAAGAAATTTAAACGAGTTTTAGTCGCCAACAGAGGCGAAATAGCTATAAGAATATTCAGAGCCTGTAAAGAACTTGGAATAAGAAGTGTAGCGATATATTCGGAAGAAGATAAAAATACATTGTTCAGGACAAAGGCAGATGAATCGTATCAGGTAGGAAAGGGAAAATCACCGGTAGATGCGTACCTTGCTATAGATGAGATAATAGAGCTTGCCAAGGCAAAAGGTGTGGATGCTATACATCCGGGATATGGATTTTTGTCTGAAAATGTAGAATTTGCCAGGGCTTGCGAAGATGAGGGCATTGTATTCATAGGACCGAACTATAAGATGATGGACAGCATGGGAGATAAGGTCAAATCAAAAATTGTAGCAAACAGCGTAGGTGTGCCTACGATCCCCGGTATAACCGAAACGATCCCATCGGAGGAAGTTGCTCTCAAATTCGCAGATGAGTGCGGATACCCTGTAATGCTCAAAGCTGCAGCCGGCGGCGGCGGCAGAGGAATGAGGATAGTAAGAACTAAGAAGGAGCTTCCGGAACAGTTCAGAAGCGCTAAAAGCGAGGCAAAGAAAGCTTTCGGCATAGATGATATATTTATAGAAAAATATCTTGAAAAGCCTAAACATATAGAAGTTCAGATTCTTGGAGACAATTACGGCAATATTGTACATTTATATGAGCGTGACTGCTCCATACAGAGAAGACATCAGAAGGTGGTGGAATTCACACCTGCCCTCTGCCTTACGGAAGAGCAGAGACAGAGCATATGCAGTGATGCTATAAAGATTGCGAAAGCAGTAAACTACAGAAGTGCAGGTACGGTGGAATTTCTCGTAGACCACAGCGGCAATCATTATTTTATAGAGATGAATCCAAGGATACAGGTAGAGCATACAGTTACGGAAATGACTACAGGTATAGATATAGTGCAGTCTCAGATAATGATAGCTGAAGGCTACAGCCTCGATTCTGAAGAAGTAAATATAAAGGGTCAGGATGATATCAAACCGAGGGGATATGCGATACAGTGCAGGCTTACTACGGAAGATCCTATAAACGGATTTGCTCCGGATACCGGTGTTATCACAAAGTATACAAGTTCCGGCGGATATGGTATAAGACTGGATGCGGGCAATGCTTCGGTAAATTCGACCATATCACCTTATTATGACAGCCTGCTTGTAAAGGTAACTGCATGGGCAAGGAGCTTTTCAGACGCGACGAACAAGGCAAAGAGGGCTTTGAAGGAAATGAAGATTTCAGGTGTAAAGACCAACAGATCCTTCCTGCTCAATGTACTCAACCATCCTACCTTTAAAGAAGGTAAGTGCGATACCGGATTTATCGCAGACAATCCGGAACTCATGAATATAACGGTAAGAGAGGACAAGGAGCTGAAGCTCCTCACCTTCCTCGGCAATAAATACGTGAACGGAAACAGAGGTGTGAAGCCGCAGTTTGACGTACCTGTATTTCCTCGCATAAAGCCGGAAGAAACGGCTAAGCTGTCCGGAACTAAACAGATCCTTGACGAGAAAGGACCTGAGGGCGTTGTAAAATGGGTAAAAGAACAGAAAAAACTTCTTATAACAGATACGACTATGAGAGATGCTCAGCAGTCCCTCATGGCAACGCGTGTAAGAACTGTGGACATGGAAAAGATAGCTCCTGCTACGGCTCTCTATGCAAAGGATCTGTTTTCCCTTGAAATGTGGGGTGGAGCAACTTTCGATACGGCGTACAGGTTCCTTAAGGAATCTCCGTGGGAAAGACTTGAAACACTGAGGGCTAAAATTCCTAATATAATGTTTCAGATGCTGATAAGAGGGGCGAATGCGGTAGGATATAAGAACTATCCTGACAACGTGATCAGAAGATTCGTGAAAGAATCAGCCAAGTCAGGTATAGATGTATTCAGGATCTTCGATTCCCTCAACTGGATACAGGGCATGGAAGTGGCCCTTGATGAAACTCTCAATCAGGGCAAGATAGCTGAGGCATGCATCTGCTACACAGGCGACATACTTGATGAAAGCAGAGAAAAGTACAATCTTGCATATTATGTAAAGATGGCTAAGGAGCTGGAAAAGAGAGGTGCTCATATACTCGGCATCAAGGATATGTCCGGTCTTTTAAAGCCTATGGCAGCTAAGAAGCTCATAGAAGCGCTTAAAAATGAGATATCAATACCTGTACATCTGCATACACATGATACCAGCGGCAACGGAGTTGCAACGCTGATGATGGCGGCAAATTCCGGTGTTGATATAGTGGACGCTGCATTCAACAGCATGTCGGGACTTACGAGTCAGCCTGCTCTCAACTCTATAGTAGCAGCTATGGAAAGCACTGAAAGAGATACAGGAATAGATCCTGACGGAATACAGCAGATATCCGATTACTGGGCTGCTGTAAGACCTGTATATTCTGAATTTGAATCCGATATGCTTACCGGATCAGCTGAAATATACAAGTATGAAATGCCGGGAGGACAGTATTCAAATCTCAAGTCACAGGTGGAAAGTTTCGGACTTGGACATAAATTCAACGATGTGAAGGAAATGTATAAGACCGTAAATGAAATGCTCGGTGATATTGTAAAAGTAACGCCGTCTTCAAAGGCAGTCGGCGATATGGCAATATTCATGGTGCAGAATGATCTGACTTCTGAAAACATATACGAGAAGGCTAAGGATATAGATTTCCCTGATTCCATAGTATCTTATTTTGAAGGTATGATGGGACAGCCTGAAGGAGGATTCCCTGAAAAGCTCCAGAAGCTGGTGCTTCACGGAAAAGAGCCTATAACATGCAGACCTGGAGAGCTTCTGCCTGATGAAGACTTTGATGCTATCAAGAAAACGCTTAAGGAAGAACACGGACTGGAAGGTACGGAAAAAGAAGCACTCAGCTATGCTCTTTATCCGAAGGTATTTGAAGATTATCTCAAGAGCCTTGACAAAGAAGGCAACTTCAGACTTATGGGAAGTGATATCTTCTTCCATGGACTTTCGGAAGGCGAGACTTGCGAAGTCAAGATCGCTGAGGGAAAAGAGCTGGTAGTAAGACTTTCGGATGTAAGAGAAGCTGATGAAGAAGGCTTCAGGAACATGGTATTCGAAGTCAACGGCAACAGAAGCGCTGTAAAGATAAAAGATCAGGCGGCGACCATAGCGTCATCTGCTTCGCAGATAGTCTATGCTGATGCTGAAGATCCGCATGAAATAGGTGCGAATATACCGGGCAATATTCTCAAAGTACTCATCTCCGAAGGCGATGAAGTTGAGGAAAAACAGCCTATAGCGGTAATAGAGGCGATGAAGATGGAGACTAATATACTGGCACCGCTGAAGGGTACTGTTGATAAGATATATGTAAAAGAAGGACAGCAGGTCAAAGCTGGAGAGCTTATAGCAAAGCTTAAATAAAAAGGAGATACTTTATGGGCAATGGTATAATCGGAAAAATCCTTTATTTCTGGGTGTTTATAATAGGGGGACTTTTCTTTGCCAAAGTATTTGGCATGGCAGAGGATGACAGAACGACTATAATGATATGTATAGGGCTTGCGCTGGTATACATAGTGTTTCAGGTCTTCAAATTTCTCGGACGCGATAAAAGAGCGGAACGAGCCGCTCAGCGTGAAGAAAAGAACAGGACCCCTGTGAGAAAAGGACAGTCA
>UQNP01000144.1 GCA_900542385.1 uncultured Eubacterium sp. | reverse complement strand
CAATGCTTCCTTATCTCGACAGCAAAAAGAAAGAGACGCTGCCGAAAGGCCACGTCTTCTATAACACAGGAGATACTACAAAGAACATATTTTATCTCAATAAAGGTATAGCAATGGAAACTATCATGAATGAAAACGGGCTGGAAAAAGACTTTCTCATAGTTCCCCCATATCCGCTTGGGTTTCACTACTGCGCTCACGAGCAGCCTATATTCCCATGTACTAAAACCTATACTGAATGTGAAGTATATCGTTTCACTTACGATGAATTTCTTTCTATGATGCAGGAAAACAAACAGCTTCTCAAATCCATACTCAAACTGATATCCCTTGATTTTCGTCTTGCCAACAGTCCCGGAATGCAGAACTACTCACTGTCCTCCTACGAAAAGGTATGCCAGACGATACTAAGCTATTTCATCGGAGCAAAATACGACCCTTACATGAAGAAGCTGAAGCTCACCCAGGAGCTTACGGCAAGGCTTACAGGAGTCCACAGAGTTTCAGCCGTACGCGCGATACAGAAGCTTAAAGCGGACAAAATCATAGCCTATGAAAAAAACAAGCT
Source organism: uncultured Eubacterium sp. (assembly GCA_900542385.1). Classification (GTDB taxonomy): domain Bacteria; phylum Bacillota; class Clostridia; order Peptostreptococcales; family Anaerovoracaceae; genus Lentihominibacter; species Lentihominibacter excrementavium. Next base: position 3,255 of record UQNP01000144.1, on the reverse strand, counting down.
TAGGCTTCTCGATTACGAAAAGCTCTGCAATATCGCATACGAAAAATATCCTATAAAATAAAACCGCGAAACACGGATAAACCGTATTTCGCGATTTTTAAGTTATTGACAGTCAGTAAATTTCAAATAAATCAAGCCTGCGCTTCTGCCTGCTGTTTGGCGATGATCCTCGGTTTTTTCAGATTCTCGATCGCACCTACAGGACATTCCTTTGCGCACAGTCCGCATCCTACGCATTTTTTCTGATCTATTACAGCCAGGTTATTCTCTACTTTTACAGCGTCAAATTTGCAGACTTTCTGACATTTCATGCATCCTATACAGCCGTTGGAACATATCTTTCTCGTCTTCGCACCTTTATCCATCGATTTACACGTAACGAATACGTTTTTCTTTTTAGGCACCATGGAGATTATACCGTTAGGACATTCTTTCGTGCAGGCTTCACATGCCACACATTTTCCCCTGTCTATTCTTGCTACTCCGTTTATTATCCTGACAGCATCGAACTTGCACACGGCTTCGCAGTCGCCCAGACCGAGACATCCGTACGGACAAGCCCAGTTTCCGCCGTAAAACATCTTCGCCGATTTGCAGGTATGAAGTTTTTTGAGTTCTCCGATCTGACGAGTCGCATCAAGGGTACCGTTGCACATCACCATAGCAACGCGCTCTTCAACTTCTCCCGCTTCGGAGCCCATTATGCCGGCGATCTTAGCCGCCACATCAGGACCTCCCACCGGACACAAAGACGTACTCATTCCACTGTCGTTTCCGAGAGCCGCCGCATAATCAGCACAGCCTGCAAATCCGCAGGCTCCGCAGTTTGCACCAGGAAGGATTTCTTCAATCGCTGCAACTCTCTCATCTACAGGAACAAACATGAGTTTTGATGCTATAGTCAGGATTATGCCGGCTATCAAACCTATCGCTGCAACTATCACAGCAGGTATAACTATTGCTTCCATAATTCCGCCTCCTAACCGAATATACCGTCAACCACGCCTGAAAATGCCATAAACGACATTGACAGTATCGACGCTGTTATCAGAGTGATAGGAATACCTTTGAAACATTCCGGTATGCCCTTGTTGTTTTCCAGCTTTTCTCTGAGTCCTGCAAACAATACCATTGCGAGCAGGAATCCTATGCCTGCGCCGAGAGCACAGAACAGGGACTCTACATAGCTGTATCCGTCAGTGATGTTCTGTATAGTAACTCCGAGGACCGCACAGTTCGTAGTTATCAGCGGAAGGTATACTCCCAGTGAACTGTAGAGAGGCGGCATATATTTCTTAAGAGTCATCTCAACGAGCTGTACAAGAGCAGCTATTACGAGTATGAATACTATAGTCTGAAGATATCCTATATTGAATCTATCGAGTATATACATCTGTATAGGCCATGTAGCCGCAGTTGCCAGTACCATTACAAATGTTACCGCTACACCCATTCCAACAGATGAATCAAGCTTTTTAGATACTCCGAGGAACGGACATATACCCAGGAACTGAGACAGTACATAGTTATTGGTCAGGATGACTGCAAGCATTATCGATAATATTTCTGTCATTTTGCATCAGCCTCCTTTCTGTCACAGCTTCCTCCGCACATATCGGCCATCATACAGCCTTCACAGCCGAATTCTTTCTTCTTGATAGCTTTCCCCTTTGTAAAGTAATTTATTGCAGCTATCAGGATAGCAAACACGAAGAAACCACCGGGAGCCAGCATGAATATACCGGCAGGAGTTATTGACGTGCCTGCATATATCGAGATCCCGAATGCAGTGCCTGCACCCAGGAATTCTCTTATCAGTCCCATGAGTCCGAGGGCAAGTGTAAATCCTATACCCATTCCAAGACCATCAAGAGCCGAATCGACCACTCCGTTTTTAGAAGCGAACATTTCCGCTCTTCCCAGTATGATACAGTTTACCACGATAAGAGGTATGAACAAACCCAAAGATTCGTTAAGAGCAGGCAGATATGCCTGAAGCATCAGCTGCACTATGGTTACAAAGCTTGCTATTACTACTACGTAGCACGGTATCCTTACTTTATTCGGGATTATATTTTTGAGAATCGATATTACTATATTGGAACATACCAATACGGCCATCGTGGAAACACCCATACCAAGTCCGTTCATAGCACTTGTCGTCGTCGCAAGCGTAGGGCAGGTGCCGAGAAGCAGTACGAGTACGGGATTTTCCTTGATGATACCTTTCGTAAGTATACTTAATTTATTCATCACTGAACACCTCCGCATTCTTCAAACTGAGCAAGCGCTTCACCTACGGAGCAGTAAACGGCATTTGACGTTATGGTAGCTCCTGTAACGGCATCTATATTTCCATCATCCTTTATGTGAGATGCACTTGCTTCAGCTACTCCTTCGTACTGTTTGAGATAATCGGCTTCCATTGCTTTCGTTCCAAGTCCCGGAGTCTCACCGTGTTCCGTAACGGTAACTCCTGTCACCTTTCCTTCTGCATCGATTCCTATCATTACCACAACAGTTCCTCCGTATCCGTTGTATTCGGCAGTCACTGCCATACCGCTCTTGTTATCAGCTATATAACATTCCGTAACTCCGGAAACCAACTTTCCGTCATACTCGGTAAAGCTGTCACCCGAAGGCAGCACCTGCGCTCTCGCTTCATCTGCCGCCGCTTTCTGATTTTCCAATATAACAGGATTTGCAGCGCTGTACGTAGCTGCTAAAGCAAGGGTAGCCACGAGACAAATACAAACAAGCACAAGCGCCGGTATCACATTTTCTTTAAAAACGCTGTTTTTCATATCTATACATCGCCTCCCTCTGCTTTTTTAGGCATTTTATATTCTATCCTTTCGCATATCCTGTCTATGTACGGCGTAAGTATATTCATCAGCAATATTGCAAAAGAAACGCCCTCAGGATATGAGCCGAATACTCTTATAAGCATGGTGAAAAGTCCGCATCCGATCCCGAAAATAAGTTTTCCAAGAGGCAGAGTCGGGGATGTTACGTAATCAGTTGCACAGAAAAATGCGCCCAGCATCAGTCCGCCCGCACAGATATGGAAAACTGCGCCGTCGATTCCGCCCCATATCAAGCCCAGGACAAATACAGTAGCTATAAAGCTGAGCGGTATGATCGGAGATATGACTTTTCTCCATATCAGGAAAAGTCCGCCGATGGCCAGAGCCAATGCGCTTACTTCGCCTATACATCCTCCCACATTTCCGAGGAACAGATCGAGGTTGGAAT
>UQNP01000143.1 GCA_900542385.1 uncultured Eubacterium sp. | reverse complement strand
GATTGCTGTTGATATACTGTTATTATAGAATATAATATGTTTAGAGTAAAACTATAAAATATTGAGTATGTTTTAAGCGATACTTAAAATATGGAGATGAGATCATGGAAAGTTCAAGGTGCAGAGCCTTTATAACGGCAGCAGAGACAGGCAGTTTTTCAAAAGCAGCAGAGATACTGAATTATACTCCTTCGGGAGTAAGTCAGCTTGTCACGGCTCTTGAAAATGAACTGGGATTCAAGCTGCTGAGAAGAAGCCGGAGGGGTGTCAGTGTGACGCAGAACGGAGAAAGAATGATCCCTCTTATAAAAGAGTTTGTGATAAAGGAAAACAGCATACGCGAAATGGCGGCGGAAATCAAAGGCTTGACTATCGGGAATGTCACGGTTGCGGCATATTCCAGCATATCTGCCAACTGGCTGGCGGAGGTGATAAAAAATTTTCAGGAGGATTATCCCGATGTGGAAATAAATTTGATGGAAGGCATAAGGCAGGAGGTTTGCGGCTGGATAGAAGATAAGACGGCTGATGTAGCGTTTCTCAGCTATAAAGACGATATGCAGTACGACTGGATACCTCTTGCAGATGACAGGATGGTCGCAGTCCTCCCGAGAGATCATAAAATGGCGGAAAGACAGGCCTATCCTATATCGGAGTGTCAGAAGGAAAAATTTATAATGCCTGCACTGGGTCATGACGATGATGTTACTGAACTTTTCAAAAAGAACGGACTGACTCCAGAAATAAAGTTTTCTACCTTTGAAAATTTTTCTGCAATGGCGATGATAGAGCAGGGGATGGGAATGAGTATAATGAATGAACTTATAACCAAAAGATGGGACTGCGATGTTGTGAAACTGCCCCTTGACCCTCCTCAGCACATAACTCTGGGGATGGCGCTGATTTCTTTTGAAGAAGCGTCGCCGGCAGTGAAGCGTTTTGTAAGATATTCTGAAAAAAGACTCGCTGAAATTTAAAGTAAATGTAAACATTGATATTTAGAGCTTGAATATTCAGTTAAATATGTGTATAATTATTAGTGCTGTAAGGTAAAACGACAAATATTGATAAAGGAGTAATTGAAATGAAGAAGAGTGTAATAGCGTTCTTGATGGTTATGGTACTCGCATTTTCGCTTGCTGCATGCGGCGGTGGAGATGACAGTGAAAGCGGTGATACGGTAACTTACAAAGTAGGAACAGAACCTACATTCCCGCCGTTTGATACTACAGATGAAAATCAGAATATAGTTGGTCTTGACATGGATCTGATAACGGCTATAGGCGAGGATCAGGGATTCAAAGTTGAATTTGAAAATCTTTCGTTTGACGGTCTTATTCCTGCTCTGCAGTCCGGCAATATCGACATCGTAGCCGCTGGTATGAATAAAGATGACCCTGAAAGACAGGAACAGGTTGATTTCAGTGATGCTTATTACGAATCCAAGCTCATGGTAGCTGTAACAGCAGATAACAACGACATAAACAGTGTGGATGACCTTACACCGGATATGAAAGTTGCGGCTCAGACGGGAACTACCGGAGCAAGCAAAGTACAGGAACTGGCAGATCAGGGCAAGATAGCGGAAGCTGTTATTCTTGACGGACTCGACACTTGCATGATGCAGCTCATAAACGGAGATGTTTCCGCTGTAATAAACGACAAGCCTGTAACGGAAGCTTATATGAAAAAGCAGCCGGACAAGATAAAGATGGTAGGAGAACCTCTCAACGCTGAGAATTATGGATTCGCTGTTCAGAAGGGAAATACAGAGCTTCTTGAAAAGATAAATGCAGGTCTTGCAAATATCAAGGAAGACGGAACTTTCGACGAGCTGGTCGATAAATGGTTTAACATGGAACAGTAAGCAGTAAGGATTGACCTCTGGCCGAAGCTGCGGTCAGAGGTCGTTTATTTTGCAGAAGATATCGTTTAAGGAGGAATTGCTTTGGCAGAATATTTGCACGGAATAGCAGTTGCGGCAAGAGGAGTTCCTGTGACGTTGCTGATTTCGCTGGTGGCGGTAACAGGAGGCTTGGTAATAGGACTTTTTGTTGCTATAGCCAAGAGATCCAAGTTCAAAGTGCTCAGAGCGCTTGCGACTATTTACGTAGATGTATTGAGAGGAACGCCTCTCCTTGTTCAAGTGCTTATTTTAGCATACGGTGTACCACAGTTGATAAGAGAAATATTCGATGTGCAGTTCAACTGGGAGCATATGATAATAGTAGGTTTTATCGCATGCGGGATAAACAGCTCTGCATATATGGCGGAAATAATACGAAGCGGACTCCAGGCGATAGATATAGGTCAGACTGAAGCGGCAAGATCACTGGGACTCAACAGCAGGCAGACCATGAGATACATAATAGTCCCTCAGGCGTTCAAGATAATAGTGCCTGCCCTCGGAAACGAGTTTGTAACGCTGATAAAGGAGACTTCGATATTATCGGTAGCAGGTATCGTGGAAATAACCAGACGAGGGACACTATGGGCGTCACAGTCGTTTATGTCATTCCAGGCATATATTGGCGTTGCGATAGTTTATCTTATTATGACGCTGACATTGTCAAGACTCGTTGCTTATATAGAGAGGAGGCTGGCACAGAGTGATAGAAGTTAGAAATCTTGAAAAGGCCTTCGGTGATCTGAAAGTGCTCAGAGGGATCACAGAAAAGATCGAGGATAAGGAAGTAGTATGCGTGATAGGCCCGTCCGGCTCAGGTAAAAGTACATTTTTACGATGTTTAAATATGCTGGAGGAGCCTACGGGAGGAGAAGTTTATCTCGATGGGAAACGCATAAACGAGCCTGGAATAAACATAGATGAAGTCAGAGAGAAGCTGGGTATGGTATTTCAGAGCTTTAATCTGTTCCCTCATATGACTGTTATGGATAATATAACCCTTGCTCCTATAAAGGTAAAAGGAATGAGCGGCGAGGAAGCGGAAGTAAAAGCAAAACAGCTTTTGAAAACAGTCGGTCTTGAAGACAAGGCAGATTCCTATCCTGCATCGCTTTCCGGCGGACAGAAACAGAGAGTGGCTATTGCGAGAGCGCTTGCAATGGACCCTGAGATAATGCTCTTCGATGAGCCTACATCGGCGCTTGACCCGGAAATGGTAGGAGAAGTGCTCAATGTAATGAAAGATCTTGCAGATAACGGTATGACCATGATAATAGTGACACATGAGATGGGATTTGCCAGAGAAGTAGCAGACCGGGTGCTGTTCATAGATGAAGGTGTGGTTATGGAACAGGGAACTCCGGCAGAGATCTTCGGAAATCCTAAAAATGAAAGAACGCAGAATTTCCTCAGCAAAGTTCTTTAGATATATAAATGCAGCAAAACAGAGAGCCGTCAAAGACGGTTCTTTTTGTATTAAGATTTAATTAAGCTCATTGACATGTGAAGACAACAAATATAGTATGAGATAAATAATAAAGGATTGGTATGGAGAAAAATGCTTAAGGAAGTTGCGTTGAAAGAAATATGCGGTAACGATGATATGAATGAAGTAAAGATTGAAAGTTTTAGCAGCGGCAGTATAGATTGTGCCAGTGAGGAGCTTGATAACATAATAAGGAACAGTATCGGGATTCAGGTGTCTTTGGCTGATATACTGATAGGAAAAAAGGATGACGAAAGCAGTAATGATCTTGTATCTTTTATTTCATTGAGAAAGAATGTCTGTGAACAAAGACAGTTGGAGCAGATAAAAAAGGTTTTTCAATCAGTACATAAAGTGTTAGATCATAATGACAAGCTGATTGCATGTGAAGTATACGGGCCTAAAGAGGATGCTGTGAATATATTTAAGCTGGCAT
>UQNP01000142.1 GCA_900542385.1 uncultured Eubacterium sp. | reverse complement strand
TTTTATTTTGTGCGGAAGATCAACAATCTTTATTCTGAATGAGTCACATACGGCATATGCACTTTTTATTACATTATCCAGCTCACGTATGTTGCCCGGCCATGAATAATCCTTTAAAGCTTTTATTGCATTTTGAGAAAATACAACATTGGTATTATGTTTATGATTGAATACATGTGTAAAATGCTCTGTCAGCCTGGCGATGTCTTCAGGCCGGTCACTCAGCGGAGGTATCGTTATAGTTACAACTGCAAGTCTGTAGTACAGGTCTTCCCTGAAAAGACCGTTTTGCACCTGTGAAAACAGATCTTTATTTGTCGCGGCAATTATTCTCGCATCTACTTTTTTAGGATGTACGCTGCCGATGGGAGTATAGGTTTTTTCCTGCACAAGCTGAAGCAGCTTTGATTGTATGTTGAATGGTATTTCGCCTATTTCATCGAGGAAAATAGTACCGCCGTCGGCGATATCCACAAGGCCTTGTTTGCCTCTTGTATCTGCGCCGCTGAATGCTCCGTGCATATATCCGAAAAGCTCGGACTCAAGAAGATTTTCCGGGATCGTAGAACAGTTTATCGTGATGAAAGGTCCGTTTTTCCTTTGACTGTTATTGTGTATGCGTTTTGCCAATGCAGATTTTCCTGTGCCTGAACCTCCTAATATAAGGATGTTTATATTTTTCGGAGCCATATTGTCGGCAAGATTATATACTTCTGTCATAGCTTTGCTTTTGAATTCAGTCAGCAGAGGCAGAGAGTTTTCAGAAGGAGGTGCAGATGGCATTTTAGATACCGTTGCTTCTGTGATCTGATTGTTTGAATCAAAAGCAAGTCTGTCTATTGAAAAGGTTTGTTCTATTATATATTTGAGTTTATTGTCACTATCTTTGTATGGGAATGTTTTATTTATCAGATGCTTTTTTGACTCGCAGATCTGTTCGTAAGTTACAGGTTTTTGCGTATTACAGACCATGGAGTTGAAAGTTTGATCGATGATGCTGTTCTGGACCAGTTCGTCCATGCTGTGCCCTATAAGTCTTGCAGGCGGAGTGCTGTAGTTTTCAACAGCTGCTTTATTGCAGAACAAAATCACTCCGTTGGTATCGGTTATGATTATACCTTCCCAGAGAGTATCGAAAATATCGCTGAAACTTATCGTATCATTTTGTTGTTCTTTGACAGTTGAAATGTTTTTCATGGAAATATTATAGACTATTTTATCAATTCAGTCATCTTTATTGAAAATATTTTGAATGAAATTTTGTAAAAGAATGTAACCTGTGATATATTTACGTTGCGGAGGAATATAGAAATGATAGATAAAGACGTTGTTGATACGATAGAAAATCTGGTGTCAAAACACATAGGGAAGATGAAGAATATAAGTGATTTTATCTTTAAAAACCCAGAACTGGGCGGGGAAGAATATATTGCGTGCAGGTATTTGTCAGATATTATGAATGAACTGGGTTTTGAGGTGACGGAAAAGTACTGCGATCTTGAAACATCATTTTTGGCGGAACTGGATAACGGCGAGGGCCCTGTTCTGGGAATAATCGTTGAATATGACGCTTTGCCGGGTTTTGGCCCTGATGGAAGCGCTGCACACGCCTGCGGGCATAACTGGATATCAGCGGTCGGTGTCGGCACTGCCATGATAATTTCCGATATGAAGGATATGTTTTCAGGAAAACTCAGAGTGATAGGTACTCCTGCAATGGAAAACTTGGGATGCAAAGCGGAGATGATAAAAGAACATGCTTTTGATGATGTGGATATAGTTATACAGCCGCATTTGGAACACTACACAACGGTATACAGTAAATTCCTCGCGATGGATGCAATGGAGTTCAGGTTTAAAGGAAGGGCGAGTCATGCTGCTTCATCTCCGGAAGAAGGAATAAATGCGCTTGATGCTGTGCAGTTTATGTTTGCGGGTATGAATGCGCTGAGACAATATGTGAAACCGGAAGTGAAAATACATGGAATAATATGTGACGGAGGGGAAACTCCAAGCACTATTCCCGATACGGCATCGTGCAAATTTTATATAAGGGCTAATACGCGTAAATATCTTGAGGAAATAAAGCCTAAAATAATGCGCTGTGCCGAAGGCGCGGCTATGATGGCCGGTGCGGAGGTTGATATATCGTATTTTGAAAATCAGTACGACAATATGCTGAATACCCCTGTTCTTCAGGAACTGGCTCTTAAATATATGGGAAAAGAAGGAATAGAATTATCTGAGAATTATGAAGCGGTTGGCGGGATGTCATCTTCTGACATCGGGAATGTAAGTCATGTGTGTCCAACTCTTTATATGGAATTTGCAATGGATGCAGAAGGGCGCTGCAAGGTGCACGATAAGACAGCCTTGGAATACGTGAATTCAGAATTTGCGGCAGAAAAGCTGATGAAAGTTTCTAAGATAATGTCTGAAATACTGATGGAGCTTTTTGGTGACAGTGAATTAGTGAAAAATGTAAAAAAAGAACATAACAAAGTATTGAGGGAAAATATAGTTGGCAAGTCATAATGGACTAAGTTCCGCGAGACTTAAGTCTGTGCAGACTCCCCATTTTAAGTCTATAATAACTTAAAATGGGGAGTTTTTTAATGAACCGTTTTTGGGGAATATATAAAAAGATTGAAATTTCAATGTTTTGGAGCATTGCTGAAAAATTGTGTGCATTATGGCACGGTAATTGCTATTTATATGTGCGAAATATTTATATGGAGGTGCTTATGAACAAGGAAGATAAAAAAGCATTGGCTATAAAGATTGAAGAAGAATTGGGAAAAAATTTTGAAGAAATAAGTGATTTCATATTTAAACACCCTGAACTGGGCGGGGAAGAGTTAGAAAGTGCCGGATATCTGGTGGATCTGATGAAAAAAGAGGGCTTCGATGTAAAGTGTCCGTACGGCAGTGAAAAAACAGCTTTCAGAGCAGAAAAGAAAAATGGAAATGGACCTGTAGTAGCAGTTATGGCAGAATATGATGCTCTGCCGGGCTTCGGCGATAACGGGGAGGCGGCTCATGCCTGCGGACATAACTGGATCTCAGCGGTAGCAGCCGGTACGGCTATAGTCATCGGCAGGATGATGGAAGAATTAAACGGCACGATAGTGATGATGGGAACACCGGCGGAGGAAACTTACGGCGGAAAGATCACGATGGTAGAAGAAGGTCTGTTTGATGATATAGATATAGCTATTGAGGCTCATATGGAAGACAGGACGGATATAATGGCGCCTGCTCTTGCTATGGATTCTCTGAGATTTTCTTTTACAGGGAAAGCAGCACATGCTGCGCAGTATCCGTATGATGGCATAAATGCTTTGGATGCAGTTCGTCTGACTTTTGCCGGGATAGACGCGATGCGGCAGCAGGTCGCCTCAGACATAAGGATCCACGGTATAGTGACCAATGGCGGACAGGCAGTAAATATAATACCGGAGAAGGCTGAGTGTGATTTTTATGTGCGCGGAAGGAAAAGAGCCTACGTCAATACTATAACTGAAAGAGTCATAAACTGTGCAAAAGGAGCAGAGCTTATGACTGGCACAAAGCTGGAGATCTCAAGACCGGATCCGTCTTTTGACGATATAGTGACCATTCCTGTTTTAGGCGAACTTGCCGCCGAAAATATGCAGAGAAACGGATTCGGACGCGTATACAGAAACTGGGAAGCTACTCCCGGCTCTACAGATGTAGGTAACGTGAGCAATTATGTTCCGACTTTATATACAGAAATAGCTCTTGATGATGGTCTGCTTTTCAAGGTACATAACAAAGAAGCTCTCAAGTATGCCAATTCGGAACACGCATATAAAAAACTTCACCAGATGGTAAAGAGTTTCACGGGAGTGATAATAGATATATTTGAAAAGCCGGAAATCGTCGAAACGGCAAAGTCTCAGCTTAAAGAGCAGAAAGAGATGATGTAAAGGAGGTTTAAAATGAGCAGTGAAAAAGTTAAGAA
>UQNP01000141.1 GCA_900542385.1 uncultured Eubacterium sp. | reverse complement strand
CCGCAATCTTTCTCATCGTTTGCATCAAACTGTATTATTACTTTGAAAAGATCTCCATCTATGGATATCTCCAAACTTCCTCCCTGAAGTTTGACCAGATTTTTAGCTATCGACAATCCCAGTCCGCTGCCTTCTGTATGTCTGGAACTGTCTCCCCTTACAAAACGTTCCATAAGCTCATCTTCACTTATATTGAGTTCATAGCTGGATGTGTTTTTATATGTTATGACCGCTTTACCGCCTTTTCGTTCCAGGGTTTGATATACCCTTGTACCCGGCTGAGAATACTTGCATATGTTGTTAAGAATATTATCAAATATCCTCCACATGCTTCTTCCATCCGCCATAATTTCGATATCTTTTTCAGGAAATGATGCAATCAGCTTCAAATTCTGAGATTCAAGTTTTTCCTTATATTCACCTGCCGTCTGAGTCATCAGCACACCCACCTGACATGGCATCATATCAAGCTTTACATTCCCCGTCGCGGCTTTTGATGCTTCTATAAGGTCTTCCGTAAGCTTTTTAAGCCTCATAGACTGCCTGTCCAGCACTTCTATGTACTCCTTTGCTTTTTCGTTTTCTATATTCTCTTTTTTCAGAAAATCCACGTAATTTATTATCGTAGTAAGCGGAGTTTTTATATCATGAGATACGTTGGTTATAAGCTCGTTTTTAAAACGTTCGCTTTTCATTTTTTCTTCTACTGCTTTTGCTATTCCGCTTCCTATACTGTTAAGATCTTTCGCATGCTCCTCCATATCCCATATCATCCCCTTTTCTTCTATGTTATAACTAAAATCCCCTTCTGCAAAATGTCTCGCTCCATCCCGCAGTTTTTTCATTCCAAAAGCAATATGAACCACCAGCATGAATATTACAATGCACCAGATGTACCACAGGAAAGGTATATCAGTACCAAACCAACTGTTTACCAGTATCATCCAGCCTACGATCAGCATAATTGCCGCTGCAAGCGATGCCTTCCATACAACAGGAATCTTTCTAAGCATATTAACTATCCTTGAACATATGTACTTTATAATAACTACTATTTTGTAGGTTATAGAGCTCTCCCACAAATTTTTCTGTCTCATCTTCACTGCCACTGCCATGAACGTTCCCAGTGTTGCGGATACTGTTATAACGATGTTGGCAGCGACTACCACGCAGAGAAGATCAACATTCTCATCAAGGGATACCGAAGTGCTGATTCCTCCTATAAACAGAAACGCGAACACTGCTGCTACAAGTACTATTTCAAAAGGTATTTTCCTTATCAAAGATCTTTCGCTCTCTTTTCTGCCTACCGTCATGATTAGGAATATCACCAGACACAGAAGTGCTATTCCGCATACTATTCCCGATGCTATAGCTTCATATCTGTATTTATATATGTTATCCATTACATGATATTTTGTATATATGCTCGTAGGCATATCAGTTTCTGTCATCTTCCCCAGGTACACTTCTACCGTTCCTGTGCTGTGAGCCTCCGTTTTCTTGTAAACATCTTTCCTATTTTTAAGCTCTTCATGCAGAGTCCTTGTAACGGCAGCCTGCTGTTCACCACCCGGCACTTCCGAATCAGAATCAAAGTAAGCAGCATCATATGTTATTGTGTATCCGAATTCCGAAGAATTGCTTTCCTCGTTTATCATTTCTTCGATAACAGAACCATCAGCAGCCCCCGACATATCTGTACCGTAATCGCTCGTTATCTTTTCTGTAAGAAGATTCATCGCATACTCTGCAGTACGTTCATATATATCTTCCTTTACAGCTCTTTCCCCTTTTGAATACCACTGTCCTTCTGCGTTTATAAGTACTATTATCACTGAAAACGCTACAGTCACCGATAAAAGAATCACTAATATGAATGCTATTACTTTCGCTGTAAAATTTTCTTTGATTTTTTTCATCAATTCAATACACCTCATTCGATTTTATATCCTTGTCCCCATACAACCTTTAAATGGCGAGGCTGTTCCGGATTTATCTCAGTTTTTTCTCTGAGATGTCGTATATGCACCGCTACAGTTCCTTCAGCTCCGAAAGCCGTATCATCCCATACTTTGTTATAAATTTCCACAGGAGAAAACACTCTGCCGGGATTTTCCATCAAAAATTTCAATATCCCGTATTCTTTAGGAGTGAGGTTGACCTTTTCGCCCATCATTGTAACCTCTTTTGCCATATCATCAAGCTCAATATCTCCTATTTTTAAAATATTCTTCTTTACGGGAGCAGCTCCAAGCTGCATATATCTCCTGAGCTGCGATTTTACTCTGGCTAAAAGCTCTACAGGATTGAAAGGTTTGGTCACATAATCATCGGCACCGATATTAAGGCCTAATATCTTATCGGTGTCCTCACCCTTGGCTGTCAAAAATATAACCGGTATATTGCAGATTTCGCGAATCTTGCTGACCGCTTCTATGCCATCCATGTTAGGCATCATTATATCCATCAGAACAAGATGGATCTCATTGTTTTTTATCACCTCCAAAGCTTCTTTGCCATCATAAGCTTCATAAAGCCCGTAACCTTCTCCTGTAAGATAGATTTTCAGAGCCGAGACTATATCTTTTTCATCGTCACATATCAATATGTTGTACATCCTTCTCAACCTCCACCGCTATTATGCCACATAAAATATTAAAAAAAAATCCGTATAACTTTTAAGAATCCTTTAACATTATATATCTCTGTCAAAAACACCGCAATAAAAATACGCCGGGATAAATCCCGACGTATTTTGTGATTTAAAAAATTTTTATGTTATGCGTTGTGTCTTCTGTGAATAAAAACTGCTCCTGCACCTGCAGCAGTTGCGATCATCAACATAATAGGAACTATCATGTTGAAATCATCTCCTGTTTTAGGAGAATTTTCTGTTGCTTTATTTTCTGTTCCGGCAGTTGTGCCATCGTTATTTCCTTCATCTGTTCCCGGTGCGGTCTTTTCTGAAACAGTAAGAAGACATTCTGCCGATACGCCGTTAAATGTAGCCGTTATAGTCGTCTTTCCTGCCGCCAGAGCTTTTATTATACCGTTTTCATCAACAGTAGCTATGCTTTCGTCGCTCGAGGTCCAAGTCACCGTTTTATCTTCCAAAAATTCCGGACCTACGGTAGCTGTAAGTTTACCTGTATCGCCTACTGTAAGAGCAAATTCAGCAGCATCGAGGCTTATGCTGTCTTGAGGAACCTCATTGTAAACCTTGATACCGTCAGCAGCATTTATGCCAACAAACCAAACGTATCCCGACTGATAATCAGCTGCTGCTGTTGCTTCGCCTTCATTCAGAGCCCAGGTATTATCAACTAAAGTGCATACGTTGTTTCCGCTCCTGTCATACAGATAAGCGTCAGCAGAAATACCGTTTGCATCGAGCCTGTATTCAAAGCGGATGGTATAAACATCTCTGCTGTCAACTACGTATTCACCAACACCGCTTGCTCCCTCAGGCTGGCCTTTTATTACTACATTGCCATCACCTGTTTTGAACGCTCCTACCATGATTTCTCTGCGTGCATTGTCCATATCCTCAGTCGCAGATTTTTCCAGTTCAGATGAAACTACAAACAGAGTATTGTTTTCTTTTGTTGCAGCGTCAGGATCGATCAGTACGTTGACCTCTTTGATGATACCTGTGCCAAGCTTCATTACATTTTCCTTGGTGTAAGGACCTGTAAATGCATTGTTGGATGCATCGAATTCATCGGCACCCTTTAAGATCGTAACATTATCATCGTCAGTAGCCTCAGCAGAGCCGTATCCACCTTCCGTCACCCAGTTTTTGACAACATAATCCGAGCCACCTTCACCTGCAAATGCCATCACAGATGAAAATGAAAGCGCCATCGCTGCTGTCAGAACAAAAGCCACCGCTTTTTTAATTCTTCTGCTTTTCATAAATTTTCTCCTTTGCAATAATAAATGCGCATAACATTACGCAGATATTATACCCCCCCCCGGCATATTTTTGTCAACGTGATAATTTGAATTTATATTAAAATATATAAAAAAAAC
>UQNP01000140.1 GCA_900542385.1 uncultured Eubacterium sp. | reverse complement strand
ACGTATAAACTAACTCAGTATCTGCCGTTCATCACCGTCGATCCTGATATGTTCAGTCCCGCTCTTTCTATCATATAACGGCTTATATCTCCGTCTTCAGCTGCTACTCTAAGAGCAAAGCTGCATCCATTTCTCAAAATCACAGGTGATTTCACTATTCTGCAGTCGATCCGGTTTATTTCCAGTATATCTGCAGCTTTCGCCGTAACATAGTATCCGGAAAAGAAAAAATAGCAGTATCTTTTAGCCAAGGAAATTCCTCCTGTCTCTAATTTGTCAGTTTTTTCATCATGCGTATGTATATATCACCAAATCCTGCTTTCTCTACATTTCTGTCAGATACTATCTTATATTCAGCGGTTTTTCTTTCATCCTCATATATTATTACCGTTCCTAACCTGTCTCCTTTCTTTATAGGAAGGTCAATATTCTTATCCATTACCACTTCTTTTTTTATCTTTTCGCCGCTGTCTTTTTTCACAAGCAGCCTGATATCATCTTCCGCTACCGCCCGTACCTTTGTTTTATCGGCCTTCGGTATGCTGGCCTCATAAAGCGTATCTCCTTTTTCAGCTATATCTGCAGTTTCATAATTTGCAAATCCAAAATCCAGCATCCTGCTCATTTCATCAAACCTTATATCGCTTGTTTCACATCCCAGTACTACACCTATTAAACGAGTACCGTCTCTCTCCGCTGCCCCTGCAAGGCAGTAGCCTGCATCTTCCGTAAATCCCGTCTTTATTCCCATGGCGCCGGAATAATTCTTTATCAGTTTGTTTGTATTTGTCAATGTAAAATCTTTTTCTTTGCCCGGAAGGCCCACTTTGATACTGTCCTGCCATGCAGTAAACCATTCCTTCAGTTCTTCATGCTCCATAAGCTCTTTAGATATCATCCCTATATCATATGCACAGGAGTAATGCTTTGCCACAGGGAGCCCGTTAGTATTGACAAAATGGCTGTCTTCAAGCCCCATATCCATCGCTTTGTCGTTCATTTCTCTGACGAAGCTGTCTGTGCTACCGCATAAATGTTCAGCCATCGCAACACAGGCATCGTTTGCGCTCACCATTATTATCCCTTTCACCAGTTCTTCTACAGTATGCTTTTCTCCCGGCTCCATATACATCTGACTTCCGCCCATTCCCGCAGCATTTTCAGAAATGACCACTTCATCATCCATACTTATCTTTCCCGTATCACAGCCTTCCATTATTAAAAGAAGCGTCATGACTTTCGTTACCGAAGCCGGAGGAAGATGTTTGTGAGACTCCTTTTCATATATCACCTTTCCGCTGCTGCCATCTATCAATATCGCCGCTTTTGCAGAAACTCCCGGATCTAATGTTTCTCCGTCACCTTGAGCTTCCACTGCTGTCGTTACCGAATCGGGGCCTTCAACTATTGTAAGGCTCCTCTTTTCCGGATTGAATTTATCTACCCCCATGAATCCTCCTCCTAAAACAGCGGCAGCAGCAAGCAGCGCACATATAGCTTTCACATATTTTCTCAGTTTCCTCTTCACAAAAAAACCTCCTTTCCCCTAAAATGTATGCTTACATGTTCGGAAAAAGAAGGTTTTGCTCTCTGTTTCTTCTTTTTATCTTATGAAATTAGTTCTGTCTTTCATCTCTGAACGTGATACTGAAACACCTGTTTTTTTGCCGGCTTCTATGCATTTGAGCATCCAGGCCGTATTTCTCGCCAGATTTCTCATAGTCTGCATACCTTCCAGATCCTGTCTCACCTCATCAGGAGTATTTCCATGTACCATATTCCAGTATGAAGATGTCACGATAGGCATCTGCATTATGGAAAAGTACTTGTTCATAACATCAAAGGACGCCGTAGTTCCCGCTCTTCTCGCAGATATTACAGATGCTCCCGGTTTTCTTGCAAATGCAGCGCCTCCTGCATAAAAAGCTCTGTTGAGCACGGAAAGCACTCTTCCTGTAGGATGTGCGTAGTATACAGGCGTTCCGAAAACGAATCCATCTGACGTCTTCGCTTTTTCTATTATGCCGTTTATCATATCATCATCGAATACACATCGGCAGTCCAGCTCAAAGCACTTTCTGCAGCCGATACAGTCCCTTACCGGATCTCCTCCGAGATTTATGATTTCCGATTCTACGCCTTCTTTTTCAAGCTGCACAGCCACTTCATTCAGGGCGGTAAAAGTACATCCCTTTCCATGACTGCTTCCATTGATCATAAGTACTTTCATTTAAACTCTCACCTCTTATAGATTATTTTATCAAATTTATTTCTATGTCCTGCGCTCCATCGTAGAGAACTTTTCGTCCGAAATCATAAAGATCTTCAAGCCCCTCCGTTATCGTAAGGAAATGATTGCCGGAAAGCTGTCCGTGCTGGCTCGCAAACAAACATCTTCCATAGGACATGATTATCTCCATTTCGCTTATCCCTCCCGGATAAAGAAGCATCTCGCCCTTTGCAGGATGCGACGTATGGTTTTCATAATCCAGACCTGTCCTCATATCTCCGTAAGGTATCCATATCCCCTCTCCGCTCCATCTCACATGTATGAACTGGCTTTTGAGAGGAAGCATGCTTTCAAAAACTTTACATGTTTCCGGAGCCTCTTCCGTAAGCAGCTCTCCTACAAAACGAAATTCTCCGGATCTGATTTCAACCTTCTTCATAACGTATCCTCCTTCCGATGGTAAAAATGATCAGCGCATAACATATCCGATCATATATTATTTTACTACAGAAATATGTAAATCAAAAGAAAAAACTCCGTGCAGGATACAGTTCCGTGCACGGAGTTTCCAAGAAGAATATAAGCTGAAAGTCAAATCAGTTGTTATTAAAGTTCATTTATTTCTTCGTGGATGTAAATTTCTCTCTTTTCAAGTTCATCAAATACATCCTGTGGCTCGAATGCGTATTCAGGGATCAGAAGACCGGTATCTTTTACCTTGCCCTGAGCTATGAGGATAACGGCTACAGCCATAGGTATACCTACATTTCTCGTGTACGCTCTGAGTTTTTCCCATCCAGGTACCGAGCCGTCAGATTTCGGATGAGTATGAGTAAGTATGTGCTGATACTTCTTACCGTTTTTCTCTCCAACTACTTCTATATGCAGTGCATATCCGTAAAGTTCGGTTTCTGTTCCTTCTTTACTGTTGAGGAGATACTCTGCTACGCAGTCCATTACTCCTATTTCCTTACCGTTGATCATTATCTTGTCGTTTCTGAGGATACCCCAGTCATACAGAGCTCTTACGAGCTGCATGTTCTTCTGAGGCCATGTACCTCTTGTTTCGATAAGTCTTACACCCTTATCCTTGAGAGCTTCGGCAAGCGTAACTGTCTCGGAATGCGGTATTATGTACTGAGGGTGAGTACCGTAAGGCTCAGGAAGAGCTATATCTCTAGGTCTTGCGAACGGAGGCACCTGTATGAATTTTCCGTCTTCGAAAACTGTACGTGTAGGAAGATCAGGATCGTATTCATATGTAGTAGTTGCCGTTATAGCTTTCGAGAAAGCAAACGGTCTGTATGCTCCGTGGCTTACTCTTACTGTATCTACCGTATCCAGCTGGTTAGCAGCGTGCATTGCCATCATCTGAGTGGTACCCGGAGTCATACCGAATCCAGGAACGCAGGTCTTACCGTTCTTCTTGAATATATCGGCATACTGGTTTTCTTCTCCGAATCCGTTAAGGTTTACACCGTGGCAGTCAGCTTCAGCTATACATGCAGTAGTTTTTCCGTTAAGAGCGATCGTTGTTCCATCCATTACGATGTCGTAATCCTTCATCTGCTTTACAGTAGCATCGTGATCGTTGACATCAACCTTCAGGAAATCTACTCTTGGATCGTTGAGCCATTCAACTACTTCTTTTCCTGCTGCTTCATTGAAATCTCCTATTGTGATTCTTTCAAAATCAGAATGTTGTACCAGATCAAGTGCAGATTCTCTGCATATTCTTCCCGCTCCGCCTAAACATAATACCTTCATTACATTTACCTCCAAACATAATTTACTAACTGTTTGCTAACTTGTGACTATATAT
>UQNP01000139.1 GCA_900542385.1 uncultured Eubacterium sp. | reverse complement strand
AAATATTACCGAAGGAGAAATGATATATGCTCAAAGAACGTGAAGAAAAAATACTAAATTACATGAAACAGGAAATCAAACTCAAAGGCTATCCTCCTACGGTAAGAGAAATATGCGCTGCACTCGGCATAAAATCCACATCTACTGCCCACAAGGACATCGCAAGTCTCGTAAAGCAGGGATACATAAAAAAAGACCCATCAAAACCGCGTGCACTCATGGTCGTTGATGAAAGCTTTGCGGACAGCATAGCAGCCGGCGGTGCGAATGCATCGGAAAACGGATCGAATCTTTCAAATCTTCCATCCAATGCAGACAATACATACGGCTACGACGCAAAGGTAGAAGAAATACCGGTTATCGGCAGGATCGCCGCCGGTACGCCTATCCTGGCTGAGCAGAACGTTGAAGACAGTATACCCGTTCCTTCCAGGTTCCTTGGAAACGGCAGGAATTTTATGCTGGTAGTGAAAGGTGAGAGCATGATCGAAGCAGGGATCATGGACGGAGACTACATACTCGTTGAAGAACAAAGCAATGCGCGTAACGGTGAAATAGTAGTTGCCATGGTAGACGGATTTGAAAGCGAAGCTACAGTAAAAACCTTTTACAGAGAAAACGGTCATATAAGGCTCCAGCCTGAAAATTCCACCATGAGTCCGATAATCGTAAACGATGCTAAAATTCTCGGCAAAGTGAAAGGTGTATTCAGATATTTTTAACAATATAAAACGCCCGCATAATCCGTCATTTTTGTACGAATCATGCGGGCGCATGTTTTATCTTTTCTTATCTCCAGGCAAGTTTACTGTTTCTCAAAACGATCTATGACTACATCTGCCACATATTCGCTTTTGATCTCCTGAAGCCTTTTGAAATAATCCTGTCTCGTATGAAAATCAAAGGCATCATCATCTTTCCAGTGTTCTATGAGAAGCACAGTATCTTCATCACTTTCCGACATGAAATATTCATACTTTACGTTGCCTTCTTCTTCCCTCGATTTTTCAGGAATTCCTTCGTTATTTACCATCCTGTAAAAGTCTTCTCTTTTGCCAGGTTTTGCTTTATAGTAAACGTTTAAAACTATCAAGTCTCTCTCCCTTTCTACCTATTTAACAAGCAGCTTTTTTATACCTGCTTCAAGACCATCCAGCGTCAGCTCGAACATCGGGAAAACTTCCTGTATAGCCTGAATCGTCTTGTAGCCGTAAGTGTAATTCCACGAAGCCTTGTCTATAGGATTAAGCCATATGCATTTCTTATATCTGCGTCTGAATTTCTTAAGCCAGTCTATACCCAGCTCA
The DNA here is from genome assembly GCA_900542385.1 of uncultured Eubacterium sp. Lineage (GTDB taxonomy): Bacteria > Bacillota > Clostridia > Peptostreptococcales > Anaerovoracaceae > Lentihominibacter > Lentihominibacter excrementavium. The sequence goes on along the minus strand of UQNP01000139.1, from coordinate 2,753 downwards.
TCGTTTCCCAGACCGATTATTGCATTTCCTCCCTTGCGGAAAAGCTCTGAAGGCGCCATAGCCGCATCTCCGACAAAGATAACTTTGTATTCGCTGTCGAGATTGCCGAGCACCCAGTTCGTCTCTACCCAGTCGCCTCTTTTGCAGTACGGCGTATTGTAGAGATTGTCGTATATACAATTGTGGAAATAATACACCTTCAGGTCCTTAAAGTGATTTGATTTGCTGACCGCCTGAAACAGCCTGTTGCACAATCTGCTGTACGGAAGCATCGATCCGTCCGAATCTATCAGCAGCAGCAGCTTTACAGTGTTTTTCCTCGGCTTTTCATATACGAGATGAAGCATGCCGGCATTATCGCAGGTCTCATCTATCGTCTTATCTATATCCAGCTCCGTCTTTGCACCTTCTACTCTCGATGAATACTGTCTGAGCTTTCTGAAGGCCATCTGGAACTGCCTTATATCCAGCACTTTATCCTGCCTGAAATCTTTGAAGTTTCTCTCTCCCGCTATCTGAAGCGCCGATTTATGCCTGCTCTCTCCTCCGGTCCTGATACCTGTAGTGTGGTATCCTCCTCTGCCCATTACGGACGTACCGCCTGTACCTATCCAGTAGCTGCCGCCGTCATGCCTTTCTTTCTGTTCTTCGATCCTCTCTCTGAACATCCTCATGAGCTCTTCGAGCTCTTTAGGCCACTCATCGCCTGTTCCTTTATCGTTTATATCTCTTTCGCGGTCTTCTTCACTGAGCCATTTCCAGAACTCTTCCGGAAGATCCTCAGGCGTGTGGACATCTTTGAAATATTCGGCAAAAACGGCATCGAACTTATCGTAGTCCGCCTCTGTTTTTATCAGTATACTCCTGCACAGATAGTAGAACGCGAGAAACGAAGAATGAGCAAGACCTTTATCGAGGGCTTCCATGAGCGTCATCCATTCATTGATGGAAACTTCAAGACCTTTTGCCCTGAGCAGGTAAAAGAATTCTAAAAACATGTTCTCACCTTCTCCAACGTTTTACCATCTCTTAAGGGAATATCCCTTTTCCTTTATCTCTCTCATGATGTCGATATCCTGATTTTTCTTTAAAAGCACTCCTACAAACGGCATTTCATCCGACAGGTTTTCCACATCAACGCCGCTTATCATCAGCGCCTGTATCCAGTCGAGAAGCTCGGATGTGCTCGGTTTTTTCTGCAGCTCGTCCATCTTTCTCAGTTCATAAAACGCATCGAGGGCTTTTCTGCAAAGCTTATAGTCTATATCACCGAAGTGTACCTTGATGATCTCTTCCATCTTTTCCTCATCAGGGAATTCGATATAGTGGAATATACATCTTCTGAGGAATGCGTCCGGCAGTTCTTTCTCTGCATTGGATGTTATGATAACGATCGGTCTGTGCTTTGTCTTTATCGTCTCTTTCGTTTCGTTGATGTAGAATTCCATCTTATCAAGCTCCCAGAGAAGGTCGTTAGGGAATTCAAGATCCGCCTTGTCGATCTCATCTATGAGGAGCACGACCTGCTTGTCGGAAGTAAAGGCTTCTCCCAGCTTTCCAAGCTTTATATACTGCTTTATATCGGAAACGTTGCCTTCTCCGAACTGGCTGTCATAAAGTCTCTGTACCGTATCGTAAACGTAAAGTCCTTCCTGTGCCTTTGTAGTTGATTTTATTCCCCAAATTATGAGTTTCATATCGAGCGCTTTTGATATTGCCTCTGCCAGCATGGTTTTGCCTGTTCCCGGCTCACCTTTGATGAGAAGCGGCTTTTTAAGCGCTATAGAAACGTTTACAGCATTCATAAGTTCTCTCGTAACGACGTAATCGTCACTTCCCTTAAAAACATTCATATCCATTTTCAAGTTCATCTCCTTTTATATAATGTACGGCTTTCTTTACCTGTAAAAAAAGCGACGGCAGCCTGTCATATCTGCCAGCCAGCCGAATGCCATACAATATGTATGATATATTAAACCTGTGATTTTTTCAAGGGTTTTAAGGGGGAAAGGGAGGAAGTTTTAGCGAGATTTAGCTATGAATAAATATAGCCTTTATTATAAAAAACATTTGAGATTTACAAATCTTTTACCTTATACTGCACATTGCTTTTTCCAGCATTTTTTCTATTTTTTCTTTCTCTCCGCTGCCGTTTGTCGCAAGCCTCAGTATCGGAATATTATATTTGCTTAAAATTCTATCCTTCATTCTATCACGTTGAAGCTGCTCCGGATTGTTTTCATGGAACGCAAAGCCATCCACTTCAATTCCGAAAACACATGTTTTATCCATTTTGTAATAGATTACAAAGTCAACAGCAGACTTACTGTTTACAAACGCTTTCTCACTATCTGTTAATTTTGAGATATTTCTCGAAAGATTCTTCATTCTGACTTCCTGAACGTAAGTAAAACGGGTAAATCTACCTTCAGACAAAATTTCCTCCAAAAGTACACGAAGTGCTTCCTCGGACTTGAATTTAGCCGAAGAATCCATTTTTTTCTTATATTTTATCAATTTATCGGAATACTTGCGATAAAGCAAATCAAAAACTGATACGATCTGACTTTCTATAACATTATCATCTAAAGTACTGTATTCAATATAACGTATCAGATCTCCGATATTGTTACCTTTTTTATAAAATAAGTTTTTGTCTGTAACTAATATGAATTGCTTCTTTGCTCTCGATACCGCGACATTTATCATTTGTTCATCATCTACAAAATTCAGATCATATTTTGAACTCGTTT
>UQNP01000138.1 GCA_900542385.1 uncultured Eubacterium sp. | reverse complement strand
CGAGAGGACCGGGATGGACATACCTCTGGTGCACCAGTTGTCTTGCCAAAGGCATAGCTGGGTAGCCACGTATGGAAGGGATAAGTGCTGAAAGCATCTAAGTACGAAGCCCCCCACAAGACAAGATCTCCTTCCGAAAGGATAAGACCCGTGAGAGACTATCACGTAGATAGGTCGGAGGTGTAAGCGCAGTAATGTGTTGAGCTGACCGATACTAATAGGTCGAAAACTTGACCAAGGTTTAGGAAGGTAAGAAAATACACTAAGGTTTATTCAGTTTTGAGGGTGCAAGGCCCAAAGAAAATACAAATATGCGGTGACAATAGCGAGGAGGTCACACCTGTACCCATACCGAACACAGAAGTTAAGCTCCTCAGCGCTGATGATACTTGGTGGGAGACCGCCTGGGAAAGTAGGTCGTTGCCGCTTATTTTGGTCCTATGGTCAAGCGGTTAAGACACCGCCCTTTCACGGCGGTAACCCGGGTTCGATTCCCGGTAGGATCACCATTAAACCTCATAGAGTTTATGAGGTTTTTTCTTTTCTATAATGCTTGACATAGGTAATATAGACTGCTATATTTGTATAAACTGTGGTGAGCGTATTATAAAAGAATTTATATCAAATATTTATATCAAGAATATACATGCGCCTGTGGTGGAATTGGCAACGCTCGCATAGCTCGCTCCATATTTCGCCGTAAACGGCTCAATATGCTGTCGTATTTTCTTAGCCAAGCAGGCTTGGAGAAAATACGCAGACACGCGTGCCCGCCAATTTACGATTGGTGAGCGCATTATAAGGTGAGCGCAGTGTAAAAGGATTTATATAAATATTTCAGTATAAGAATATGCATGCGCCTGTGGTGGAATTGGCAGACACGCTAGATTTAGGTTCTAGTGGGAGACCGTGGGGGTTCAAGTCCCTCCAGGCGCACCATAATATTTAATCAGATTACTTCGTAACCGGCTTCTGAAAGGATTTTCATAGCCGCATCGAAGTTTTCTTTTTTTGTCAGTATATAATCTGTGTTGTATGTGGAGAGGACGAATATACCTATTTTATTTTCTGCCAGCAATGTTGATATTCTCGAGAGTATACCGATTAGAGAAAAATCCAGTATACCCTTGATCCTGAACGCCTTCCAGCCGTCATCGCATTCTATTGTATTGTCGGGTATGCGATTTGTCATACATACAAGGGATCTTTCTTCATCTGTTTTTCCGATGAAACAATATTCATCTTCAATATCGACCTTTGTATAGTCGGATACTTTGCATATGGAAAAATCGTGGTCTATTTTTTCTATTTTCATATATTACCTCCTGCCCTTTAAGTTAATGATATCATTTGAAAAGGAATAATGCTATTATATGGGAGTCGTGATATAATTTTTTTGAACTATGAATATCATTTGATGATGAATAACAGCGGATATGGAGAAGGAAGTATATGCTTAAAAGAAAATGTGAGCGCTGCGGACGTGAATATGAGTATGAATCTCATGCCAATCATATCGTGTATTGTCCTCATTGCAGACAATACAGCTTTTTAGAGTGTGAATACGGTTACGGACCTGTGGTCCCATGCTTTATTTGTCTGGGAACGGATGTGATTGGAACGGTCACATATAACAGGAGGTCGAACTCTGAATATCGCTTTGATTCGGATAAATACCAAGTACATACTGTTTTGAAGAACAGATCTCTTAAGGCTCTGGAAGAAGCAAAAGATATCGTAACAGAAATTTTATCGGATGAAAGTATCAAAAATAAGATCGGAGTCAAAGTTAAGAGCGATAAAAAAGAGAGTAAAAAATATGAAAAAGAAAAATCAGGAAAATTTTTCGGAAAAGATTTAATGCTAATATGTGCGGCGTTCCTGTTCGTTGTTTTAGGCTTTTTTATACCACCATCAGGTGGAAGCGCTCTGCTGGATGAATTTTGCGATGTGTTGGTGATAGCTGCTGCCGGAGCCTATGTATCAGTAAAAGTATTGGAGAAACCAAAGAAAACGAAAATAGCGGTCATCGCAATATGCTCTCTCGTCTGCATATGGTTTGCAAAGGATCCTGTAATTGATCTGGTTTCGGGGACTTCGGTAGATGAAATTTCTTCACCTTACGTGGAAAAATATACGGGACATGCCGGCATTATATCCTCGAAGTATTATCTGAGGGGCGTTGACAGCGAAGGCAATAGCTTAAGGATACGTATATCGAGAGATGATTATGAGTATATACAGCAAATGGGACGCGGCGACATCGAAGCAGAATACTATAAGCACAGCAACAGATTGTTAAGGTATGAGAGAAAATAACATGAAGCAAAAGGATACGACGATTGGATGCTTGTGTGCCGTTGGATGCGAAATACTCTACGGTATGAGCTATATATTCACAAAACAGGCTACAGATGAGGCAAGCGCTCTGTATCTTTTAGGGTGGAGATTTTTTCTGGCATTTGCTGTTATGAGCATTTTGTTGGTCTTCGGTGTGATAAAAGCTGATTTCAGAGGAAAAAGCTGGAAAACTCTCATATTGATATCAGTTTTCAGTCCTGTTATCTATTTTACAGGTGAAACATTCGGTATAAGAAATACGACGGCACTGGAAAGCGGAGTTTTTCTTGCATGTATACCTGTAGTATCGCTGATTGCTTCAGCTGTGATCCTCAATAAGAAACCATCAAAAATACAGGTGACAGGTATTTCCGTAACCCTTGCCGGAGTTCTTTTGACGGTTCTTTCTGCAAGCACATCATCGGGCTTTTCCGCCGCAGGGTATGCTTTTCTGTTCATAGCAGTCATATCATATGCGCTTTACTGTGTATTTGTAGATAAAGCCTTCGGATACACGGGAGCGGAGATCACTTACGGGATGGCTTTTGCGGGAACGGCGGTGTTTGGAATAATGGCGCTTGCTGAAGCTGCTTTTTATGATGACGTCTTGGGATTGATAACTCTGCCTTTCAGAAATGAAGGATTCCTTGCAGCTGTTTTGTATCAGGCGGTGGGATGCTCCGTAGCAGCTTTTTTTATGTCAAACGTAGCCATATCCAGGATCGGCGTAAATCGAACATCATCATTCATAGGGGTATCTACTGTTGTTTCGATAATATCGGGAGCTCTGATATTAGGGGAGAGCTTTACCATGTTTCAGATAGCAGGCGCTTTGATCATAATAGCAGGCGTGTATACTGCAAATTCGAGAGAAATATTCAACAGTATCAGGAATTGAGATCGGTGTGATATTGTTTGCGGCCTTTGAAATTTATATTCAGTATAGAAACTGATCCGATTATAGCGATCATGCCGATCGCATGATTTATGCCAAAAGGCTCGTGAAACACGAAAATGCTTATCAGCGCTGCACATACAGGCTCTATAAAGGTGAGTATTGAGGCTCTGCTGGTTTCCATATGGCTGAGGCCCATAGTGTAGAGGGCAAAGGGAAGCAGCGTTGAGATTATTCCAAGCATGACGATGAAAAGTATGACAGATGATGATGAGCTGCTTTCAAGGGACAGATCTATTATGTTTGGAATATCGCATATTGGGACCAGAGCTAAGGCAGCTATGGAAAATGTATATATGGTAACGGTAAGAGGTTGATATTTTTTCAGCGCTATGCTTCCGAATATGCTGTAAAGACCGTAGCCAAGACCGGCGCACAGCCCTGTTGCAAATGCAAAGGGAGTTATGCTTACTCCATGGGCGCCGCCGATGAGCCCCGTTATAAAGGCACAGCCTGCGACAGCACCGGCGAGGGATACCCCTTTTTTTAAAGTGAATTTTTCTTTGAATATGAAGCATGATATTATCATGACAAAACAAGGCCCTGTGTAAAGAAGAGTGCAGGCAACCGATAAAGTGCTGTGAGATATGCACGTAAAGTAGCTTATATTGAAAAATGCTATGCTGAACACACCTGTTCCTATGAACATCCAGATATCTTTAAGTCTGATTTTAAGGAGGCCTCTGTCGAATACAAGTGAAAACAGCAGCAGCGAGACCGATGTGACGAGACATCGAAGAAAAGTGATCTGTATAGATGAAAAACCGGCGGCTGCAAGATAATTGGAGAAAAGTCCTATTATTCCCCAGAGGATACCGGCGGATATTACACATAGAGGAGCTAAGATGCTCCATTTTTTTGTTTTTGATAAAAT
>UQNP01000137.1 GCA_900542385.1 uncultured Eubacterium sp. | reverse complement strand
CTATGTCTTCAAGATTAAGATTAGGATCAGTATGAAGAAGCAGTACCAATGCCTCTTTTTGAGTATATCCCGGTTTTAATATCTTTGTCTTTATCATAATAAGTACCATCCTCCCTCATATCTGATTATATACATGACAGACCTTCTGTCAATGTCAATGTGACAGAAGGTCTGAATAATGCTTATGTATTTTATGTCTGCCGATTTATTATAATGCTTCGCCTGCGAGAGCAGCCTTCTTGCTGAATACAAACTGAGTGATAGCCTTGTTTTCAGTTGAAAGATGCTTGGAAGAAGCAACCTGTACCTTCTTGGATACTTCGATCCTCTTACCTTTAGCTCTCTCAATAAGATCGCACATTTCAGGGCTTGTCGGCTTACCGAAGTTGCTGAATATGATCATTGCTACGAATGAGCACAGAGCACCGATAAAGAACTGATGACATCCTGTAACCACATCGAGTCCTCCGATCGACCAGATCTGAACTACTGCGGCTCCTACTATCATCGATGCGATAGAGCCTGTAGCATTGGCTTTCTTCCACCATACTGCGCATACATAGCTTGGCAGGAATGCACAGCCCATGAAACTGAATGTATCTACTACGAGGTCGAATATTCCAGGCGGGTTGAGTATAGCTATGATAACACCAACTACTGCAACTGCTATTATCGATCCTTTTGATACGAATACCACGCTTCTGTCACTTGCATTAGGCTTGAGCCATCTCTTATAGAAGTCTACAGAGATTATAGTTGCGATCAGCAGCATAAGTGCAGCTACTGTACTCATTATAGCGGACATTATAGCACAGAGCATGAGACCTGAAACTACTCCAGGGAACTCTACCTGAGTCAGCGAAGGTATAACGAGCTCAGGATTGTTGTCGATCAGTCCGCTCGGATTCGCAGTAAAGAGTACCAGTCCTGCAAGTCCCAGGAAATAAGGGATGAAGCAGAAGAGCTGAGTCCATATTGTAGCATATATTACAGAAGTTTTTGCAGTCTTAGGACTTCCCATAGCCATATGTTTGTTTACACTGTGAGGCAGTCCCATATATCCTATAAGGTATATACCTACTGCACCTGCGATTACACCGTAACCGCCTTCATAATATCCGTCTCTTCCCCATACACTTAAGAGCGTAGGATCTATGTCAGCCAGCGCTTCATTGAGTCCTGTGAATCCGCCCAGGTCGTACATAACCTTTACGAATACGAGGATGATGGAGCCTATCATGATGAATCCCTGTATTACGTCAGTATACGCAACAGCGAAGTATCCGCCCAGGAACGTATATATCAGTATTACTGCAACGCCCACTACCAATGCAATTTCGAGAGGGAATCCGAAGAGAGTGAGCAGCGTATTTCCTGTTGCGAGGAACTGTGCCAGTACATAGCATCCAAGACCGAATACAGCGATTATACATGCAATAACTTTTACAGGTATGGATTCATATCTCTTCTCAAGGTACTCGATAGGAGATATGCAGTCCAGCAGCTGAGAAAGTCTTCTCATTCTTCTTCCCAGTACTGTCAGGTTTATCATACCGCCGCAGCCGTCGCCTACTGCATAGAATATAGCGAAATATCCTAAAGTATACGCTTCTGCCGGTCCTCCCATGAACATGAATCCGCTCATTGCGGTAGTCTGAAGTGTAAGAGCGGTAACAAGAGGGCCCATAGACCTTCCGCCAAGCATATAGTCCTCAGAACTCTTGGCTCTCTTGTTCCAGTACAGTCCCATGGATATCATACCAACGAAGTAACAACATAATACGATGATTTCTACTGTCATGCGTTAGTTCCCCCCTCTCCGTGATGATGATCGTGAACCTGTCCGTCTCTGTGATCCATTCCGAGATGAGCTTCAAATTCCGAGTCATCCGTCATGTCATCCTGGCGCTTCATAACAAAATATACTATGATAGCTGCTATGATGTAGACAAAAGGCCAGATGCAGGTTGCCAGGAACGTGCTTATAGGCATTCCTATAATCATAATACTTCCTCCTTACAAATAGATTTAGAATAAATTCCTCTAAAAATAAATTCCGAACTCATTTTATCAAATTTTCTGAAATTTTTCTACAAATGTTTTTCAATTTTATGATAATTTTAAAAAGCCTTAAAACACATTTAAGTGCATCAAGGCTTTTACATGTCAAAACGACCGCTTTTCATTCAAATCACAAGATTTCACAGACTTTAATATTCTTTTAACTTATATTCCCTTCTATATGTCTCTATCTTCTTATATACTTTGATTCTCGGTTTGTCCGCAATTGTCACGACAATAAAGAAAAACAGATTTGCCACAAGCCCTGCCATGGCGCAGATGCTTGCATCTCCTGAGCTGCTCAAAAACAGAACTATTCCGAAAACTATCTCTCCCGCAGAAATCCCTGCTATAGCGGCATAGGCCGTTGAACGGTTCCAGAAGAACGCACCGAGCACAGGAACTATTAGCTGCGCCATTCCGCCGAGAGCTATCGTCCCCAGATCGAATATATTCTGCGGCATAAGGACGATCAGAAGATAGGATATCATGGAAATAACAAGAACCGCCCATTTCGCAACCGATACCAGTTTTTTATCCGGAACGTTCTTCTTCATATATTTTCTGTATACATCTATAGTGTACACCGCCGCAAGAGCATGCACCTGTGAATTTGCCGTAGAAAATATCGTCGCATATACTCCTATTATAACAAATATATAAAAAAACGGATTCGCATATTTGCTCATCAAATCCACCAGTATATAGTCAGGATTTTCTACATTTTCCGCAAGAACTACACCTGCGCTTCCTGCCATCATCGTACCGACGCATACTATGGATGAAATACAAAGCAGCAGCGGCAGAACTTCAAAATGTTTTGCCGAGCCTGCAGAATAATTTCTTATCCACATCTGCGGCCCCATAAATGCTCCCACAGGTACGATCACAAACAATGACAGCCATAGAAGTATCCTGTGATTTCCTTCAGGTCCCATCATAGAAACATTTGCGGGCTCTCTCTGTACAAGCTCGGAAAATACAGCTTCACTTCCCCCTGCAACATGCATCAAAAAGAATCCCGAGCTCAATATTGATAAAACTATGAGGATTCCGTAAAAAATATCAGTCATAGCAACGGCTCTAAGACCTCCTGCCCACAAATATATAACAAGTATAGAGAAAAATATTATTCCTCCTATGTACCATGATATAATTCCGTCCGTAGCGACTCTCATAACTAAAAGACCTCCGACGATCTGTACCTGAAGATAAACCATGGTGCACACTATCGTAACTATTGTAACTATTACATTGAGAGCCTTTGAATCGTATATATCGCTGAAAAAATCCACCGGAGTCATATACTTGTATTTCTTTCCGTAGTGCCATAATCTCCTTCCAACGAATATGAACAGAACAGCAAACAGAGCGTCCCATCCTACAGTGGTCATAAAGATCGGCCCCTCTTCGTAAAAATACGTTATGCCGCCGATGAATGCAAATATACTCATCCAAGTTGCGAATATAGTCGCATACATTGGAAAAAGCTTCATTTTTCTTCCCTGGAGTATGAAGTCCTCCGTCGTATCAACGGATTTTCTTCCCGCAAATTCTCCCAGGAGCAAAGGAATAAAGGCAAATATACACAATATGAGAAGTATTACAGCATTTATTATCATATATGAATCTCCAAAATATGCCTGCAGACCTGTAAAGATCCGCAGTCTGTATTATTTAAAGTACATTTTATCACAGATTTCTGTTATAATAAATAAATCGGAGGTCATTGTAATGAATTTCAGTTTCATTATCATTTTTTCTATTTTCATTTTTGCCACCTCGATACTTTACTTCTACTTGTTTTCACGAAAACAGGAACGTTTCATGCAGTTTTGGGGTTTTGCGTGGGTGGCTTATTCATTGAGCCTCCTTTGTCTGCTATGTTTCATGAACACCGACAATCAGTTTTACATGGAAATGAGAAAAGTAATAGATATGTTCAACATGCTGCTTCTTCTTTTCGGTTCATATTCCTTTGTACATATACGCATACCAACTTACTGGTACAGATTTTCACTTTATCTGCTGCTCCTTGCGCTGATATGTATATATTACGATTTTGACCTTTTGTCATTTTATCTGCCTATTTCCACATATCAGCTTATCGTAACCATATTT
>UQNP01000136.1 GCA_900542385.1 uncultured Eubacterium sp. | reverse complement strand
ATCACTGTATACTTTATCGAGCAGCAATTTGTTCTTACCTATGGAAAACATTCTGCTGTTGACATTCTCAAGTCCAAATATATATGAACTTTTCACCTGTTCTTTAGCCATCTGAAGTTCTTCCTGGGTGACCCCTTCTTTTCTCAGCAGCTCAAGCTCATGTTCCACTGCAGCCATCGCTTCCTCAGCCTTGTCGTGAGCAACTCCGGCATAAATGCAGAAAAATCCCCAGTTGCTTGCAAATGAATTCATTGAATACACTGAATAAGCAAGTCCCCTCTCTTCTCTTATGTTCTGGAAGAGCCTGGAACTCATGCTGCCTCCTAAAATACTGTTCATCAGAACGAAAGCATAATATTTGTCATCAGCCAAAGATACGGAAGGCACTGCAAGACATATATGGGTCTGCTCTATATCCTTTACCTTTACGCTGAAGCTTTGCTTATACGGTCTTATTTCTTCTTTTTCCGTTACTTTCTTTTCTCTGAAAGCGGTAAGCTTATCTTCAAACATTTCCACTATACGCTCTTCATCGAAATTACCTACAACAGCAACGACTATGCTATCCCTTGCATATTTAACATCCATATAATTTTTAAGCTTGTCTCTGTCGAGTCTCGCCAGGCTTTCAGGTGTTCCGAGAATACTCCTCCCAAGCGGATTACCGCTGGATACCAGCTCGGATATGGTATCATAAACATCATCATCGGGAGTATCTTTGACCATTTTGATCTCCTCGCATATAACCTGTCTTTCCTTGTCCATCTCTTCAGGTGCAAAACGTGAAGCTGTCAGCATATCCAGCAGTATTTCCGCTCCTTTATATATGTTTGACGACAATGTCTTGATATAGTAACATGTAGCTTCTTTTCCTGTAAAAGCGTTGAAGACTCCTCCTATTTTATCTACATCCGCAGCAATCTCCTTCGCAGTCCTTTTTTCTGTGCCCTTGAACATCATATGCTCTATATAATGTGATGCTCCTGAAAACTCTTCTTTTTCATCAGCTGCGCCTGCTCTCACCCAAATGCCCAGAGCAGCGGACTGAACATAATCTGTTTTTTCCATTATTATATTCGTCCCGCAGTTCAACTTTCTGACTTTTATCATATCATCCTGCCTTTCTGAAAATCATTATTGTATTGTAACACAAATCCTGTGTTTTTCATATACTGCCATTGAACAATTCAGTATAACTTCATAATTATATGATTTACATCAAGGAGGTAAATGATGAACTGTTTTTGTGCTTCACAAAACAACACCAACGATAACTGCTGCAGAGCAAATGATCTGTGCTGTTTCAGCGGCAATCTCGAAGATGTTACCGCTACTCCTATCTACGTTCAGAGCGTTTATGATGCAGTAAGATTTCATCTCAACGGAATGAAAACAGTGCAGGGACTCAGATTCACTCCTGCTCTGCCGTGCGGATGCAGTATAAGCAGGGTCCTTGACATAAGATGCAAAAAAGTATTTGATCCTTCTCAGGCCGGCGACTGCGACAACCTGACTCTCGACATGGAAACTGGTATCTCCGGCGCTACATTTCTCAACGATTCAAAAGGTATCGTCGAAACCATCGGCCCGGACGGCGTCCCTTCTGAAAAAATCATATTTGCCGACACAAGCAATTGCGATGAAGACGGATGCGGTACACCGATATTCGGCACTCAAAATGTAAGAATGTGGGGTAATATAGTCGTATACATGGATCTGTGCATATGCGATAACTGCGGCAGAGAAAGCAATATGACCGTCTGTGCAGAAGTGAATATCGCCAAACCTTCCCATCCTCTCGTACTTACTAATTTCTTTGAGCTCTGTATGCCAAGCACGTCAAACTCCGCATTTATGCCTCGCCTTACAGAGCTTTCGAACACAGGCTTCACTTGCAGACTTGCCACCAACAACTCCGGCAGAGATATATGTATAAGTCCTAACGGAGATATAACTGCCAACCTAATAATAGGTATATGCGTTACTATGGAAAAAAAGATAACGGTGCCTGTTCAGATATGCGTTCTTTCAACAGGATTCGCAGAAGCTCCTCTCCAGGAAAATACATCAGATTTCATAAACTGCCCCGGCCTTTTTCCTGACAGAAATGATGGATGCTGCGATGCCTCTGGCAATGGATATGCTTCAAGCTCTTGCTCTCAGGTCCAGGTATGCGATACATGTCCTCCGCAGCAAAATATCGACTGCGGCTGCGGCTGCGGCGATTACCAGCAGGCAACGCCGTATAACAGATAGTATAAAATCCTGATACCATGCTGCACATACCGTTCTTACATAAGCCATGCAGCAAGGGGATCACCTGCATGAACAAAGCTCCTTTCGGAATCCGCCGAAAGGAGCTTTTGTTTTATCTGTTCAGGCTCTTTTTCTTTCCAATCTCAGTTTATCTGCTATTATAGCTATGAATTCAGAATTCGTAGGTTTTCCTTTGTCATTCTGCACAGTGTATCCAAACAGGGAGTTTATTGTCTCCAGCTTGCCCCTGTTCCACGCTACTTCTATTGCATGTCTTATTGCTCTTTCCACTCTGCTCGGAGTAGTATTGTTGGCCTTTGCTATAGCCGGATAAAGTTCTTTTGTTATTGCTCCAAGCAGATCTATATCTTCAACGACCATGATTATGGCGTCCCTCAGATAATGATACCCTTTGATATGAGCAGGTACGCCTATTTCATGAATTATATTGGTTATATCTATTTCAAGTGATTTAACATCATCTTCTTCATTGTTTGTGAGCACTGCCCGTGCATACTGGATCTTGCTGTCTTTGCTTTCCTCCACTCCAGCCAGCTGATTTATCCTTTTCATCAGGATATCAAGATTGAAAGGCTTGACTATGTAGTATTCTGCGCCCAGACTTATAGCTTTCTGCGTTATCTGTTCCTGTCCGACAGCCGAAAGCACTATTATTCTCGGATATCTGTCAAGTTCCATGCCGCTTATCTCTTCCAGCACACCAAGCCCGTCAAGATGTGGCATTATCATATCGAGTATCAATATTTCGGGCATATGTTTTTTGACACATTCCACCGTTTTAACACCGTCATGACTCACAAAATCAACATCGATATTATCCTTCTCAGAAAAGTACTCAGTCAGAATATCGCAAAATTCTCTGTTATCGTCGGCAATTCCTATTTTTATTTTTCTCATAAAATTCCTCCCTGTCATCTTATGCTAAAAATATTTTAATATCTATCAAATAAGTATCCAACAACGCAAGTTTTGCAATTTGTTTTGTTTTTTGACAACAATCGACATTTATTAAATTTTATCACAGCTTATTTAAAGTTTGCATAAAAATTAAAAAAATATGCAATATTTTTACAATTTCGTAATATTTATTGAATGTTTTGTACTTATTTGTTATAATATAAACTGTGAAATCAATGAATATTTTATATCAAAAATTTACATGCGATAATCCTGTATTCAAAATATATGGACAAAAAAAGCGATTTAAGAACGATACAAACGAAGGAGTCAATAAAAAAAGCTCTGTACAAACTTGCTGAGGATAAATCATTTGATGAGATTTCAGTAACAGATATAACAAAAAAAGCTATGATAAACAGAAGCACCTTTTATCTGCATTACAGAGACAAGGAGGATCTGCTTCAGTCTCTTTGCGATGAAACTCTTCATGAGCTGAAGAAATACAAGTCATACCTTACTAAAGAAGCAGTTTTTCAGTGCCGCAGGTCAGGTGCACCGCTTCCTCATCTCGTACCGGTATTATCTTACATAGAAAAAAATTCCGACTTTTTTAATACGATTTTGAAAAGCAGCGCGAAATATTCGTTTTTCATAGACTTATCCAAAGAATTTATTCCGAGATTAAAATCACTCATCCCGGATTTTGAGCCTGATGAAACGGCTCTAATATATGGGTCAGGTATAATGATAACCTCTACAGGCTATATATTCAGCAAATGGATAAAAAACGATATGAAAGAAGATCCTGTTGAAATAGCTGCACTTATTACGAAAATGCTTTGGGCTGTAGTAACTATATCCCAAAAATAAATGCCCATACCGCACAACACAGAAATACTCAGGAAGAATAAACGACTGCTTCTTCCCTATACTGACCGGCGCCTTCACCCTGCGCCGGTTTTGGTTTTATTACAGGTCTAATAACGATCATCTATACTGTCTGATTCTTCAAGCATCCATTCTATGAATATACCGTATCCTCTCTGCGGATCATTTACGAAAACATGAGTCACAGCACCTATTATTCTGTTGTTCTGTATGATAGGACTTCCGCTCATTCCCTGCACAATCCCTCCGCTTTCTTTGAGCAATTCTTTATCGGTTACTCTTATGACCATACTTTTGTCCGACGGCTCATTCTGCTTTTCTATCTTTTCTATTTCTATTTCAAATT
>UQNP01000135.1 GCA_900542385.1 uncultured Eubacterium sp. | reverse complement strand
GCTTGAGATACTGAGCAATCTTGTAAATAACGCAGTGGAAGCAGTAATGGTACAGCGGGAAGAACACAGGAATATTACTGTGATATTCGATACGGATGAAATAGAAGTTATAAATGACTACATAGATGCAGATGACGATATTGCAGTTTCGGATTTTTTCAGAAAAGAGTATTCCAGTAAAGGAAAAGGAAGAGGGTACGGTCTCCCTAATGTAATGGATATCGCCAAGAAAAACAAAGCAAAGTTCAGCATGTCGTATGAAAACGGGATGATAATAGCTTCAATTAAATTCAAACCTCCGGAAAGCTGAGTTCCGGAGGTTTTTTGAAGCTACTTTTTAAGCAGTTCTTTAGGACATTCCACTTCGTGCCAAAGTAAAGCTGTAGATGTTGAAACTGCGATTCCTGCAAGAGCTACCAGGCAAAGTGAAAAAGCAGATGATAATTTGAAGAATATTTTATTTTTCATTTTCGATACCTCCTTTCTTGGAAATTAAATTTGCTGTAAGCAGCTGAGCCGCCTGCATAGTGAGAACGCCGACTGCCACGCTGCATAAAGACATATATCCGTTGAAACAGCAGAAATAAATAAGAGCTATCATTAGAAGCGTAAGTATTATTGCTTTTATTTTGAACTGCTTCCTTATTCTCTCGGAAAGGATCGGCTTTTTTGGATTATCTGTGGGAGATAACAAGCTGATACATACGAAAGAACATACAACGAATACAGTTACCGAAACCATGTTTAAATCGAGCATAGGGAAAAGTTCGATGGAAACCATGAAAAAACACAGAGAAAATATAAAGCACGAAATATTCCCGCTCATGTGAAGACCTCCGGAAAATATTCGTACCGGAAGAAGCACGGCAACTGCGAATAAAAACGGAACGAGCTGATCTAGGGCTAAAAAAAGCGCAGTAAGGATCACAAGCTTGATAAACTCGTTTTTAAAAACTTCAAGACCGTAGTTTCTTTTGATTTCAAATAATTCTTCGTCAGTTAAATTTTTTTCCATATTGGTTTCCCCATTCCAATAAAAGACAGTATCTGCCTATATCGATTGAACTTTAATGCTAAAAACTTCGGATGTAAAGAGCGTGGGAATAAACGTGTCAAATAATGTATAAATTTGCCTAAGTGATATATATGTTAATATACTGAAAAGATAGTGCGTCCGGTAAAAGTGTTTCGGAAATTATGCGTATGTGTTAAAATTTATTTTATAAAAGGACGTGATGATTATGAAGAAAATTGTGTTAGGAATATTGGCTCATGTGGATGCCGGGAAAACAACGCTGGCAGAAGCAATGCTTTACATATCGGGAACTATAAAAAAACAGGGGCGTGTCGATAACAGGGATGCTTTTTTCGATACAGATAAAATGGAAAGGGAAAGAGGAATCACGATTTTTTCAAAGCAGGCGGAGATAGATCTTGAAGAAACTTCCATAATGCTGCTGGATACTCCCGGACATACAGACTTTTCTTCTGAGATGGAAAGAACTCTGCAGGTGCTTGACTATGCAGTGCTCGTAGTAAGTGGTAAAGATGGGATACAGGGTCATACGGTCACGCTTTGGAGGCTTCTTGAAGAATATGATATACCTGTATTTATTTTTGTAAATAAAATGGACATGCCGGATACAGACAGACAAAACCTGCTTAATAATTTAAAGGAGTCTTTTGGAGAAGGATGTGTGGATTTTTCAGATGGACATCCTGATGAAGAAGAATTGGCTTTGTGCAGCGAAGATATGCTGGAAACCTATATGGAGGGAGAGAATATCGACCTGGATAATATAAGATTGAGCATAAAAACCAGAAAAGCTTTCCCTGTTTATTTTGGCTCGGCGCTTAAACTTTCAGGAGTAAAAGAACTGCTGAGCGGGCTGGATATGCTTACATATGAGAAAGGATACGGCAGTGATTTTGAAGCAAAAGTGTATAAAATAAGCTATGATGAACAGGGTACACGGCTGACGCATATGAAGATCACCGGAGGAAAGCTCAACGTAAAAGATCAAATAGAAATTATAAAGAGAGATGATAAAAAAGAAGAAAAAATAAATCAGATAAGGATATATTCAGGTGAGAAATTCAGGGCAGTAAATAGTGTTTGCGCAGGAGAAGTGTGTGCTGTTACAGGTCCTGTATCCACCTATGCGGGTCAGGGACTTGGAAAAAATCTGCACAACAATGTTTCTGTACTTAAGCCGGCGTTGACATACAGTGTTATTCCTCAGGAGGGAAGTGATGTATACGGACTGTTTTTAAAATTGAAAAAAATCGGAGAAGAGGATCCGCAGCTCAATATAACGTGGGACAGCGAACTTGGCGAAATACAAATGCAGCTTATGGGAGAAGTACAGCTTGAGATACTTAAAGCTTTGATATTCAGGCGTTTTGGTATAAAAGTCGATTTCAGCTCCGGGAAAGTTGCGTACAGGGAAACGATTTCTGACAGAGTTGTAGGATCAGGGCATTTTGAGCCGCTCAGACATTATGCGGAAGTGCATTTGCTGATGGAGCCGGGACCTCGAGGCAGCGGGATCAGGATAGGTACTTTATGCAGTGAGGATGACCTGGACGCAAACTGGCAGAAACTTATAATTTCCCATATAGGAGAAAAAGAGCATAAAGGTGTGCTGACCGCATCCCCTGTAACGGATGTCAAGATAAGCCTGATAGGAGGAAAAGCTCATTCAAAACATACTGAGGGAGGAGATTTCAGACAGGCAACATACAGAGCTGTACGTCAGGGACTTATGAAAGCCAGATCAGTTTTGCTTGAGCCATGGTATGAGTTCAGACTGGAAGTGCCTTCGGAGATGACAGGAAGAGCAATATCCGATGTACAGAAAATGGGAGGAAATACGAAAGCCCCTGAAATGTATTCGGAAACAACAGTTTTAAACGGCAGAGCCCCTGTATCCGAGATGAAGGATTATGCAGTTGAAGTTGCATCATATACGAAGGGTTACGGGAATCTTACATGTGTATTTTGCGGATATGATGTATGTCATGATCAGCAGGAAGTAATTGAAGCCGCAGATTACGATGCGGAAGGAGATCCGGAAAATACCGGGGATTCTGTATTCTGTGCAAATGGTGCAGGATTCCGTGTGCCGTGGGATGAATCTGACGGATATATGCATGTTCGCGTGGGAGTTAAGGAAGACCGGGAGGATGTTTATAAAAACGTCAATGGAGCAGCAGTAAACGAAAGGAAATCAAAACCGAAAACAAAGAAGGAAGAAGATGAAGAACTTGAACGCATATTTGAAATGACGTACGGCAAGCGGAAAGAGAGAAGGGTGATCGGACCTAAAACCATCGAGGCTGAAAAAATAAAGATAAAGCCTGCGGAGGTAAAACAGGAATATTTTCTTGTAGATGGATACAATATAATATTTGCCTGGGACAGGCTTAAAGAGCTTGCAAACAAAAATCTTGATTCGGCAAGAGAGGCTTTGCTTGAAATACTTTCCAATTTTCAAAGTTACAGAGGCTGCATGATGAAAGTCGTGTTTGATGCATATAAGATAAGCGGAGGTATACGGCACTATGAGAATTACGATAACATAGATGTTGTATTTACAAAGGAGGCAGAGACCGCAGATACATATATAGAAAAGACAGCGCCTGAATTGAGCAAGCAGTACCTTGTAAGGGTAGCGACGTCGGATAATCTCGAACAGATGATGGTTTGGGGAGGCGGCGCTTTCAGAATGTCGGCCTTGGAGCTTAAGGCGGAAATAGAGAACACAGACAGAGAAATAGATATGTTTATCGAAAAGCATAACAGAAAAAATAAAATGGAGAACAGACGGGGTATAAAGATACCGGAACAAAATTCAGATGGAGATGATAAAAAATAAACCCTTAAAAATATCTTTTTAAGGGTTTGGCTGCTGGATCTTGTTTCTGTGGTGATTGTATATGAACATCCATACGGCGACTCCGCAGATTATTATATATCCGATCACGCTCCAGAAATCCGGTATCTGATCGAAAAAGATGAAGCCAAGGGCAGCGGCAAAAACGATCTGAGTATAGTCGAAGACCGATACTTCTCCGGCAGGAGCATGGGTGTATGCCGCTGTGATAGTGAATTGTCCGCCGGCGGCAGAAAGTCCTGCAAGCAGCAGCATAGCTGTCTGATATATCGACATAGTATGAAAGTCAAAGATCAGAAATGGAAGAGTTGCCACGCATGAAAATGCTGAAAAAAACAGTACGATAAACGGTCCTCTTTCGCCGCGCTGGCCGAGGAGACGCACGAAAGCATATGCTATGCCGGCAAAAAGACCGCCGCCTACGCCTATCAGAGACGGTATGATAACTCCTGATACGGCAAAGCCCGGTTTCACTACGAAAACAGCTCCGAGAAATGCAATGGTAACGGCAGCAGCCTGCACGGGAGTGATCTTCTCTTTAAGGAGAA
>UQNP01000134.1 GCA_900542385.1 uncultured Eubacterium sp. | reverse complement strand
AAAATGCTGATAGATACAGTGTTTTAGCGGACAATCAGATTTTTAGTTGGTTTTTCCCAGTAAAAATCCGCAGCATATTCTGAATATCCACATCGATCCCACACCTACGACCATCGTGTACATGACATCGCTTGCTGCACGCAGCACATTTGGTATGGAAAATGAAAGGGGCCATATCGTAACCGCCCATATGCTGTGAAACAATATTATCTTAGACGCTATTGATGCTGTTTCCTCTGAAAGTCCATATATGTTCATTATAACAGGTATGAGCAGTACTATCACTACATTCACTATTATCAGCAGCATATAAGCCCATTTTATCAGTTTTACCGCATAATATTTCACCTGTATGTAATCTCCGCTGCCGACGCATCTGCTTATCACCGACACTATACCGTATCCCACCGCCATTCCCGGCAGCACCGCTATCATAGCCACTGCATTTGATACGGCATTTGCCGCAATAGAAGCTGTTCCAAATACTGACACCAAACTCAGAAGTATCAGCTTTCCCAATTGAAACATACTGTTCTCAACACCGTTTGGTATACCTATCTTAAGTATATTTTTGACTAATCCTCCATTAAATTTAAACACAAATCTTCTGCTTATATGGACCTCCAAATTTTGATTTCTCAAGCACACGTACATTATCAAGGCAGCTACAGCTCTCGATACAAGAGTTGGTATTGCAACTCCTTCCACTCCCCGGTGAAATCCATATATAAGCATTGCATTTCCGGCAACATTGATCGCATTCATCAGCAGCGATACATTCATTGACATCTTTGAATTTCCCGTACTCCTGAAAAGAGCAGAGCCCACGTTGTATACAGCTATAAACGGCACCGATGCCACTACGATAAGATAATATGTATTGCAATACGCCATTACCTCGTCTTCAATATCTCCAAAGATCAGATCGAGGAGCAGATCTTTCATAATATACATAAACGCTATTATGAACAAGGAAAGAACAAGAACAAAAAGCAGCAGCTGATCTGCTGCTTTCCCTGCTTCTTCTTTCTTTTTCTGTCCAAGAAACTGGCCTACTACTACGGCTCCTCCGGTAGCCAGAGCTGTCATTACTGTAATTAAAAGCGCCATGATCGAATCAACCAGCGACACTGCTGATACTGCTGCTTCACCTACGCTTGCAACCATTACAGAATCTACCAGCCCAACTGCAAATATAAGAAACTGTTCTACGAACAGCGGCCAAAGCAGTTTTACAAGGAACCTGTTTGAAAACATCAGCTCTGCATCTGATCCCTCAATACTCTGATTCTCCTCATTTTTCTTAAACATACGAACAACCTCTCAACATTATAAATGACAGGACAGCAAACAGAGTGCAATCCGACTATCGGTCTGCACTCTGAAATAATGTACTTATTTTAATTTTAGGACCGGCTATGAAAAAAACTCTTTAAGAGAATCTATGAAGCTGCTTTTTTTCTGATAACAGTCATTTGTAACAACTTTCCCCATTGATTCTATAGCTTTTTTCTGCTTTGAACTGAGCTTTGTCGGTATCTCAAGTATAACCTTGACATAAAGATCTCCCTTTTTATTGCTCCTAACGCTCTTGATGCCTTTTCCCTTTAATCTGAATACCGTTCCCGGCTGAGTACCGGCAGGTATCTTATATGATACTTTGTCTTCAAGGGTAGGTACGACTATTTCATCGCCGAGAGCCGCCTGATTGAAGCTTATAGGGATCTCCAGCCACAGATCCTGTCCTCGTCTTTCAAACATCTTGTGAGGTCTTACGTTTATAACGATATAAAGATCGCCGTCAGGACCTCCATCTATACCAGGCTCTCCCTGTCCTTTTATAGGAATTACTGAATCATTGTCCACGCCTGCAGGTATATTTACAGATATAGTGACATTTTCTCTTACTTTTCCGGTTCCTCCGCAGTCCCTGCAAGGAGTTTCGTTTATTTCTCCTGTACCGTTGCAGTCAGGACAAGGCGATACGCTCTGGAAGGTTCCAAGCGGAGTCCTCTGCGAAGTCCTTATCTCTCCTGTACCATTACATTTAGGACATGTTTTCTTTGAGGTTCCCGGTGCAGCTCCGCTGCCTCCGCATGTCTTACATTTGACATACTTGTTTATAGTTATCTTTTTCTTTGTTCCAAATGCTGCCTCTGTGAAATCTATGGTTATAGCCTTCTGCAGATCGCTTCCCTTCTTCGGGCCATTTCTTCTGCTCCTGCTTCTTCCTCCGAATCCGCCGAAAGCACCGCCGAACATATCGAATATATCATCAAATCCACCGAAGCCGCCAAATCCGCCGAAGCCGCCGTCAGCGCCCCCAAAGCCTGCATTCGGATCGACACCTGCATGCCCGAATCTATCATATTTTTCTTTCTTATCAGGATCTGACAGCACCGCATATGCTTCGTTGATTTCTTTGAACTTTTCCTCGGCGCTCTTATCTCCCGGATTTTTATCAGGATGATATTTCATGGCCATTTTTCGAAAAGCTTTTTTTATCTCACTGTCGCTTGCGCCTTTTTTCAGTCCAAGGACTTCGTAGTAATCTCTCTTTTCTGCCATAATTTTTTCCTCTTACAAATTATTTATGACATAACTTCGCTTGCGGCCCTAAAACGGACCGCAAGCTGTTATCGTCACATATTCACGCATGTGCGCTTATTTCTTATCGTCATCCACTACTTCGTAATCTGCATCTACTACGTTGTCATCCTTAGGAGCTGTATTTTCTGCTGCACCTGCTCCGTCATCCGCACCGGCATTTCCTCCTGCCGCCTGCTGAGCCTGGGCCTGCTGGTACATTTTAGCAGAGATAGTATGGAATTTTTCAGTAAGCTTTTCGGTTTTATCTTTTATGTCATCGATGTTATTTGCTTCAAGCGCCTTTGACAGTTCATCCTTTGCAGCGTTTATATCGTTCTTTTCTTCTTCACTGAGGGAGCCTTCAAGTTCTTTGAGATTCTTTTCAGTTTCATATACGAGGGTTTCTGCTCTGTTTCTTACTTCGATCTCTTCTTTTCTCTTCTTGTCTTCCTCAGCGTACTGTTCAGCTTCTTTAACTTTAGCATTTATTTCATCTTCTGAGAGTTTTGTTGAAGATGTTATAGTAATGCTCTGCTCTTTGCCTGTACCCATATCTTTAGCACTTACGTTTACGATACCGTTTGCATCAATATCAAATGTAACTTCTATCTGAGGTACTCCACGCGGAGCTGGCGGTATTCCTGTGAGCTGGAATCTTCCAAGGGTAGTGTTTCCGGAAGCCATTTCACGTTCACCCTGCATTACATGTATATCAACAGCCGTCTGGTTGTCTGCCGCAGTCGAGAATATCTGACTCTTCTTAGTAGGTATAGTGGTATTTCTCTCGATCAGTTTTGTTGCAACGCCTCCAAGAGTTTCTATGGAAAGTGAAAGCGGCGTTACGTCCAGAAGCAGTACATCGTTTAC
The DNA here is from genome assembly GCA_900542385.1 of uncultured Eubacterium sp. GTDB lineage: Bacteria > Bacillota > Clostridia > Peptostreptococcales > Anaerovoracaceae > Lentihominibacter > Lentihominibacter excrementavium. The sequence goes on along the minus strand of UQNP01000134.1, from coordinate 999 downwards.
TTCTCCTGTGAGAACTCCTGCCTGTATAGCCGCACCGATAGCAACACATTCGTCAGGATTTATGCCTTTGAACGGTTCTTTTCCTGTAATTCTCTTTACAGCTTCCTGTACAGCCGGGATTCTCGTTGATCCGCCTACGAGTATTACCTTGGAAATATCGCTGTTGCTTACGCCAGCGTCATTCATTGCCTTTTTCATAGGCTCTATCGTATCGTTTACCAGCTTTTCTGTAAGCTGATCGAACTTAGCCCTTGTTATATCCATGTTGAGATGGAGAGGACCGTTTTCGTTTACCGTTATGAACGGCAGATTTACATTTGTAGTCTGTGCGCTTGAAAGTTCTTTCTTTGCTTTCTCCGCAGCTTCCTTAAGCCTCTGCAGCGCCATCTTGTCATTTCTGAGATCCACACCGTTCTCTTTTGCAAAGCTGTCAGCCATAAAGTTCAGCAGTGCTTCATCAAAATCATCTCCGCCCAGCTTGTTGTTTCCGTTCGTTGCCAGAACTTCGAATACTCCGTCGCCAAGCTCAAGTATGGATACATCGAAGGTACCTCCGCCAAGGTCGTATACCAGTATTTTGTGCTGGTCTTCGTCTTTGTCGAGTCCGTATGCCAGCGATGCTGCCGTAGGCTCGTTTATTATTCTCTTTACATCAAGTCCTGCTATTTTTCCGGCATCCTTAGTCGCCTGTTTCTGGCTGTCTGTAAAGTATGCAGGAACAGTTATTACAGCTTCAGTTACCTTCTCTCCCAAATAGCTTTCTGCATCAGCCTTGAGTTTTCCGAGGATCATAGCGGATATATCCTGCGGAGTATATTTTTTACCATCAATTTCAACTGTATGATCGGTACCCATGTATCTTTTTATTGAAGATATAGTTCTTTCAGGGTTTGTTATAGCCTGCCTTTTAGCAGTTTCTCCTACGAGTCTCTCTCCGTTTTTTGCGAATCCTACTATGGACGGTGTCGTCCTGTTGCCTTCCGCATTAGCTATTACAAC
>UQNP01000133.1 GCA_900542385.1 uncultured Eubacterium sp. | reverse complement strand
GCAGTGAGAACGGGAAAGCGCTTTATGCGCTTTCTCTTATAAATATAAGGTATTTAAAATGATAATAAGAGAAGAAAAAAGAGAAGACAGAGAAAAGGTATATAATCTTGTGAAGAAAGCTTTTGAAACGGCGGAGCATGCAGACGGTACGGAGCAGGATCTTGTGGAAGCACTTAGAAAGAGTAATGCTTTCATCCCGCAGCTTTCCCTTGTCGCTGAGATAAACGGTGAGCCTGCAGGTCATGTAATGTTTACGAAAGCTAAGTCGGGTAGCTGTGAAGTGCTTGTTTTAGCCCCGCTTTCTGTGACGCCTGAATATCAGAGACAGGGTGTGGGGACAGCTCTTGTTGCAGAGGGACACAGACGTGCAGAGAAAATGGGATATGGTTACAGCATCGTTCTGGGAAGCGAAAATTATTATCCAAGGTTTGGATACGTGAAATCAAGCTATTTCGGCATCGAGGTGCCGGAAGGGATCCCGCAGGAAAATTTTATGGCAGTTCAGCTTAGAAATGATGCCGGATCTGCAAGAGGAAGAGTTGTTTATCCGAAAGAATTCGGCTTGTAATTGAGCCGGAGAAGGTGTAAAATATTTAAAACAGATACAAATTGTATATTGACGGGAGCTTGCCGCGCAGGCTGAGAGGAAGGGTGTGCCTTCGACCGGAGACCTGATTTGGATAATGCCAACGGAGGGACATGCTTAAGTAAAGCTTATTGCAAGCGTATTTTAACGAGAAGTTATCAGGTCGGTAGTTTCTCGTTTTATATTATGCGGAAAACTTTTTTGTATTGATTAACGAAGAGATGCTAAGATCTTTGCAAAGGAGATATTATGGTTAAAGTCAACGGTAACAATATGGATATTGCCGGAATGAGCATAGAAGATTTTCTCATTTCGGAGGGATATGACATCAGGAGAGTCGCTGTTGAGCGCAACGGAGATATAGTACCGAAAGCACGTTATACATCTGAGATTTTAAATGACGGTGACAGCATAGAAGTTGTCAGCTTTGTGGGAGGTGGCTGAATGAACGGCAGGATACCTGACAAAGATGAAATGAATCAGGCTCTTAAGGGAAGGATCGGTGACGTTCTTTATAGCAGGCTGTCAAAAGCTGTTGTAGCTGTGTGCGGACTTGGAGGCCTCGGCTCCAACATAGCGGTATCCCTTGCGAGAGCAGGAGTGGGAAAGCTCATTCTTATCGATTTTGACATCGTGGATATTTCCAACCTGAATCGTCAGCAGTACAAAGCATGCCAGGTCGGAAGAGAAAAGGCGGATGCCCTTGGGGAAAATTTGAAAGAAATATCCCCATATATCGATATGGTGATCTGCAATACACGTGTTACGAGGAATAATGCGGCGAAACTGCTCGATGAAGCGGAGATCGTATGTGAGGCATTCGACAGAGCGGAAGAGAAGGCGATGCTTGCTGATGCAGTGCTTGAGGATATGAAGGATAAAACACTTATAGCAGCTTCGGGTATGGCAGGCTTAGCAAGCGCCAACGATATCAGGACAAGGAAGATAACGGAAAGATTTTATATTTGCGGCGACGGTGTAAGCGACAGCGCTGAGGAAAAGGAAGGCCTGATATCTTCAAGAGTGATGATATGCGCTGCACACCAGGCTCACATGGTGCTGAGGGTGCTTGCAGGCAAAACAGAGCCTTAAGCCGGGAAGTATAAAAACGGCAGTGGGCTACAGCAGAATGAAATTAAAATAAATTACGATTATCAATAAGTGAGGTATGAGATGGACAACGATAAACTAATAATAGGCGGACATGAATTCGATTCAAGGTTTATTCTCGGATCGGGCAAATATTCACTTAATCTTATAGAAGCGGCAGTGAAGGATGCCGGCGCAGAGATAATAACTCTTGCAGTGAGACGCGCCAACACAGCAGAGCAGGAAAATATCCTGGATTACATCCCTGAGGGAGTAACGCTGCTTCCTAATACAAGCGGAGCAAGGAATGCGGAAGAAGCTGTTCGCATAGCGAGACTTGCCAGAGAACTGGGATGCGGAGATTTTGTGAAGATAGAGATAATGCGCGACAGCAAGTATCTGCTGCCTGATAATCAGGAGACTGTAAAAGCTACCGAGATCCTTGCCAAAGAAGGCTTCGTAGTAATGCCGTACATGTATCCTGATCTCAATACAGCGAGAGATCTGGCGGAAGCCGGAGCAGCGGCAGTGATGCCCCTTGCAGCGCCTATAGGGTCGAACAGGGGACTTGCGACCAGGGATTTCATAAAGATACTTATAGATGAGATAGATCTTCCGATAATAGTAGATGCAGGTATAGGAAAACCGTCTCAGGCATGTGAAGCCATGGAGATGGGAGCAGCAGCGATAATGGCAAATACAGCTCTTGCTACAGCAGGAGACCTGCCTCTTATGGCATCTGCATTCCGCCAGGCCATAGAAGCGGGAAGAAAAGCGTATATTTCAGGACTTGGAAGAGTGCTGAGCCGCGGCGCGGCAGCCTCTGATCCGCTTACAGGCTTCCTGCGTGATTGAGAATAGCAGTGAAAGGAGATCGAATAATGGAAAATCAGTTTTTTGTGGATTCGGAATATCTTTCGCCTGAAGCTCTTGAAAAGAAGCACAGGCTTGAAAACGATCCGTCTTTCAGAAAAAATCATATGGAATATATGCCGGGAATGGAAGTGATAGAGTCGGATATAAGAGAGAAAGTCATGACTCAGATGAACGGATACGATTATTCAAAATATACGGAAGACGATGTAAGGAGAGCTCTTGAACACGATGTATGTACAGTGGAAGATTTCAAGGCGCTGCTGTCTCCTGCTGCGGAACCGTTCCTTGAGAGGATGGCAGAGAGAGCAAAACGTGAGACCGGCAGGCATTTCGGAAATACAGTGTACCTGTTCACTCCTCTTTATATTGCAAATTACTGTGAAAACTACTGTGTCTACTGCGGCTTCAACTGCTACAATCACATAGAACGTATGAAACTTGATATGGAGCAGATAGATCATGAGATGAAGGTAATCGCAGACAGCGGTATGGAAGAGATACTTATCCTTACGGGAGAGAGCAGAAGTCAGAGCGATGTGAAATATATAGGTGAAGCTTGTAAACTTGCGCGTAAATATTTTCGCATGGTGGGACTTGAAATATATCCTGTCAATACGGATGAATACAGATATCTCCATGAGTGCGGGGCAGACTACGTTACTGTTTTCCAGGAAACCTATGATCCGGATAAATATGAACAGCTTCATTTGTTCGGACATAAGAGAGTATGGCTTTACAGATTCGATGCACAGGAGAGAGCACTGAGAGGCGGTATGAGAGGAGTAGCCTTTTCAGCACTTCTCGGACTTTCCGATTTTAGAAAAGATGCTCTTGCCACAGCTTTGCATGTGTATTATCTGCAGAGAAAGTATCCTCACGCGGAGATGTCTCTTTCCTGTCCGAGACTTCGTCCGATAATAAACAACGACAAGATAAATCCTCTTGACGTTCATGAAAAACAGCTTTGTCAGGTATTGTGTGCATACAGGATATTTCTTCCTTTTGCAGGGATAACCGTATCCTCCAGGGAAAGTGCCAGATTCAGGAACGGTATAGTCAAAATAGCCGCAACTAAAGTGTCTGCCGGAGTATCCACCGGCATAGGGGATCACGAAAGCAAGTACAGCGGAAAGGAGGCTGAAGGCAGGCAGGGAGATGAGCAGTTCGAAATAGACGATGACAGGAGCATCGGCAGGATGTACGAAGATATGGAGGATGAGGGACTGCAGCCTGTGCTGAATGATTACTTGTATGTCTGATATTATTTGTGTGACGAACAGAAAACTCTGTGCCGGAAATTTCAATGAGAGAATGGAGCTTATCGCAGGATGCCGTCCTGCGGCGGTGATTCTCCGCGAAAAAGATATGGATGAAGCGCAATATGAGAAGATGGCGGGATCCGTTATGGAAATATGCCGCAGAAACGATACATTGTGTATACTTCACAATTTCCCTGATATAGCGGAAAAACTTGGATGCAGAGCGCTTCATATGCCCCTTGCGGTTCTGCGTGATGTTTCTGAGTCAAAAAGGCGGAAATTTGATGTTCTCGGAGCTTCATGCCATTCCTGTGAGGAAGCAAAGGAAGCTGAATGCCTTGGCTGCACATATATAACGGCAGGTCATATTTTTGATACCGACTGCAAGAAAGGCGCTCCGGGCAGAGGACTGGAGTTTTTGAAAAAGATATGCACATGTGTAACTGTGCCGGTATATGCTATAGGCGGTATAAATGAGTATAACATAGGAAATGTCAGAGCAGCCGGCGCCGCCGGAGCTTGTGTAATGAGCGGCGCTATGAAGTGCAGCGATATTTCCGCTTATTTCTCATCGTTTGAAAAATAATTGGATTGAAAAAGGAGTGATTTTATGAAACAGTGCATGGATTCCGATAATCTGCACAGAAGACTTAAGAAAATAATAGGACAGGTGCAGGCCATAGACAGGATGATAGATGAAGATGTACCCTGTGAAGATGT
>UQNP01000132.1 GCA_900542385.1 uncultured Eubacterium sp. | reverse complement strand
TCATGTAAGCACCTCTTTTTCGTACATCAATGTACATTGTATGGAAATACATGTTTATCTATACTCAGTATACTAAAATGTAAATTTTTACGCAATAACTACTATCGTCTTAAGTTTTTGAGAAAATTGCATGTTGTGCTCTATCTGAATGCATCTGTTATATTTCAGATAAAGAAAGGAGTGGTTGTTATGATAACAAAAAAAGTAATAGTTACCAACAATAAAAAAGCCTGTAAAAAATATGAAAACTGTGCGGAGGTGATATATATGGAAAACGCTCATCCGTACGATATTTTTTCAAAAACTATGGAATTGCTGAAAAGCGGGGCGCGTCTTTCAAATCATGAGATTAAAGATCAAAAAAGGTATTACAGAACGGTGGCTCTCTTTTACGGAGATGAAAATGCCCCTATTGAACAGAATCTGAAAAAAATAACTGAAGTAATGGAGATGACAAGAAATTCACAAATAAAAGCGCCTGCTTTCAATAATATGGCAATGCTCGTCCTGCCATTGCCAATCTGCCGGACTCCATCGATGAATACGATACTATACTTATAGGATACCCGATATGGTGGCATACGGCGCCTATGATCATAGGAACATTCCTTGAAAGCTACGATTTATCGAATGTGGATATATATCCTTTCACACAGTCAGCTTCCATGGATACAGAGCAGTTCAACAATTCTGTAGAATTCGTACGTGACAATGCAGGCAGCGCTAATGTACACGATGGTCTGTTTGCTGAGCCTTCGGACACAGAAACCATCGATGGATATCTTTCCGATAACGGCCTTGCCGACTAAATATTACCGATATATCAGAACCGGCGCAATATAACCGATGCGCCGGTTTTAGATTTTTTATTTCTTGATAAAAGGCTGAAAATGTGGCATTATATATTAAGTATGTATGTACAAAAATGGAGATGTCAGATATGACTCTGAAAGAATTTTACGATAAAATAGAAGGCGACTTTGACGGAACGGTAGCAAGACTGGGCAGTGAAGCTTTTGCAGAAAAATTTGTCATAAGGTTTTTGAATGATGACAGCTTTAAGATCCTAAACGATTCTCTGGAAAAGAAAGACTTTGATGAAGCATTCAGAGGTGCCCATACCCTTAAGGGATTGTGCCTGACTCTCGGTTTTTCAAAACTTGCAAAATCGGGGAGCGATATCACAGAGGCCTTGAGAGCCGGAAAACACGGTGAAGCTCAGGAAATGATGGCAGCCGTTTCTAAAGATTACAGCGAAACGATATCGGCAATAAAAGAACTTCAGCTTTAATTATCGGGAGGAAAATTATAGATGGAAAAATTAGGACTGAACGAAATAAGAGAATTATTTTTAAGCTTTTATGAATCAAAAGAACACTACAGAAGGCAGAGTTTCCCTCTGATCCCGCAGAACGACAAAAGTCTTCTGCTCATAAATTCCGGTATGGCGCCGCTCAAGCCGTATTTTGCAGGGCTCCAGACTCCTCCGAGCAAAAGGATGACTACATGTCAGAAATGTATAAGGACAGGAGATATAGAAAACGTAGGATACACTTCAAGACACGGTACTTTCTTTGAAATGCTGGGCAGCTTTTCTTTCGGTGATTACTTCAAGGAAAAATCCCTAACATGGGGATGGGAATTCATCACGGAAGTTCTCAAGATGCCTACGGACAAACTTTGGGCTACAGTATATTATGAGGATGACGAGGCATACAGGATATGGAAAGATGTTATCGGAATGCCTGAGGAAAAGATCGTCAAACTTGGGAAAGACGATAACTTTTGGGAAATAGGGCAGGGACCATGCGGACCATGCTCTGAAATATATTTCGACAGAGGAGAAAAATACGGATGCGGAAGTCCTGACTGCAAACCGGGATGTGACTGCGACAGATACGTTGAATTCTGGAACCATGTGTTCACACAGTTCAATAGAGATGAAGAAGGAAACTACACAGATCTGGCACATCCTAACATCGACACCGGTATGGGAATAGAACGTCTCGCCTGCATCATGCAGGATGTGGAATCCATATTCGATGTGGATACTATAAGACATATACTTAACGGCGTAGTGGAAATATCCGGAGTTAAATATGAAAACGGAGAAGCAGATACGGATGTATCCATAAGGATAATAACAGACCATCTGCGCTCAATGACCTTTATGATAGGTGATTCCATAATACCGGGCAATGAAGGCAGAGAATATGTACTCAGACGTCTAATAAGAAGAGCTGCAAGACACGGCAGACTTTTGGGCATCGAAGGACCGTTCCTCTCCAAGCTGTGCGGCAGAGTTATTGACATATCTAAGAACGCATATCCTGAACTCGCTGAAAGAAGCGATATGATAAAAAAAGTCATAGCTGCTGAAGAAGAAAAATTCGCTGCCACCATAGATCAGGGAATGAAGATCATAAACGGATATATAGATGAACTCAAAGATTCCGGCGAAAAAACTCTCGATGGTGAGAAAGCTTTCAAACTCCACGACACCTATGGATTCCCTATAGATCTTACAAAAGAGATCCTCGGTGAATCATCTCTTGACGTCGACACAGACGGTTTCAACAAAGCGATGGAACAGCAGAAAAAACGTTCACAGGCTGAACAGGATATGGAAGATACCGGTTGGGACGAAGCTACAGGCGATATTCCAGTCGAAGGTGAAACAGAATTTACAGGATACGATACCACAGAAGATAAATGCCGCGTCACTGCTTTATTCAGCGGCAGCACAGCATCTGAAAAAGCTTCGGAAGGCGATATATGCAGGATAATATTTGAAAAAACACCTTTCTATGCGGAAAGCGGCGGACAGAGTTCCGATACAGGAATGATATATGGAAATGATTTTGAGGCCGAAGTAACAGAAATAAGCAAGATAAAAGGTGTCTTTGTCCACAAGGTAAAGGTAATAAAAGGCGAAATAAAGACAGGGGATATAGTAGAATGTAAAGTGGACAGACATGCCAGAAATATGACTGCGGCTAACCATACCGCTACTCACCTGCTTCACAAAGCATTGAGAAACGTTCTCGGAGACCACGTAAAACAGGCCGGATCATCGGTAACCAGAGACGGACTACGTTTTGACTTCAATCATTTCCAGGCTATGAGCAAAGATGAAATAGCCGCAGTAGAAAAAGAAGTAAACGAACAAATATGCGAATTCACAGATGTAAATACTGAAGTAAAATCAATAGATGAAGCTTTTGAAGAAGGTGCTACCGCACTGTTCGGAGAAAAATACGGAGATAGAGTAAGAGTAGTATCTGTAGGCGATTACAGTAAAGAGCTGTGCGGCGGAACTCACGTCCAGAATTCAGGACAGATAGGTGCTTTCAGCATAATAAGCGAATCAGGAGTAGCTTCAGGAGTAAGAAGAATAGAAGCTGTAACAGGGCAGGGCGTTTTAAGAAAATATGCGGAAGATGAGAAAGTCATAGACGAAACCGCTGAAAATCTTAAAGCAAAAAGAGACAATATCAAAGAACGTGCCGGTGCAGTAATGGATGAGATCAAGAAACTTAAAAAGGAACTTGAAGAAATCAAAAAGGCAGAAATAAATAAAGGTCTCGGATCTCTTACCGATGAAGCTAAAGAAATAAACGGAGTAAAACTGATCGCAAAAGAATTTACTGATTACAATATAGCAGATCTGCGTGAAATATCAGACAGCATAAAAGCTGAAAATAAAAATACTATGATGGTATTTGCAGCTGTATCCGGAGGAAAAGCAACGTTCCTCGTATCGCTGACAGACGATCTTGTGGAAAAAGGACTTCACGCCGGCAAAATGATAAAAGAGATAGCAGCAGCCGCAGACGGAGGAGGCGGCGGAAAGGCTGATATGGCGCAGGCTGGCGCGAAAGATATTTCAAAAATAAGTGACGCATTCCTCAAGGCTGAAGAGCTTCTGAATGCGTAATATCACTATAAGCTGCATGTGATATTTTTGTGTAGTTGCAAGAATTGATATTGTAATTCCATTACATCAAGTGTATAATCTTTATTATGATAGAAGATGGAGGTAGAGCAATGGACAGACAAACGAGGATGTACGATAATTTCGACAGAGTTGAACAGAGGACTATAGAAGAGATTCTCAATATAGTTTATGACGCTTTGGAAGAAAGAGGCTACAATGCTATAGACCAGATGGTTGGATATATTTTATCAGGAGATCCGTCCTACATAACAAGTCACAACAACGCTCGAAATATAATGGGAAGAATAGAAAGAGACGATTTGATCGAAGAACTCATAAGAGCTTATCTCCAGAGATAGATTATCATGCTTTACATAAGGCGGACTGTTTTCAGCTCGCCTTTTTTTGTTGCTTGGTGAAATTTTTTATTTGACTTATTATCAGGAGGATATATGAAAAAATTGGCACTTGATGTTGGAGATAAGACTATAGGTGTAGCTGTCAGCGATGCCCTAAATATAACTGCGCAGGGAGTTACTACTATAGAGAGGGTAGGGATAAGAAAAGATGCAGGAAAGGTAATGGATTATATCAAAGAATATTCCTGCGACACAGTTATAAT
>UQNP01000131.1 GCA_900542385.1 uncultured Eubacterium sp. | reverse complement strand
AGAATGATAATCTTTTTACTCATAATCGTCCCATCCTTTCTTGTCATGACCGAATTGACATCAATTCGGTCTTTGACTATAATTTAATCCAGAACAGGTGGAAAATCAAGTACGCACATTTTTGTTAGATACTAACTGAAAGGAGAGTTAAGGTGATTAAAAATTATATCGAAAAATCAAACTTTCAGGATACAGGATTCAGCTATACATTATCTTTGATAAATGGCAAGTACAAGATGACGATACTTTATACGCTTATGGAATTTTGTGTTGTAAGGTTTAACGAAATAAAGAGATACATAGGAGGTATATCCTATAAAACGCTGAGTTCAAATCTTAAAGAGCTGGAAGGGGATGGGCTCGTACACAGAGAAGAGTACCCTCAGATACCTCCGAAAGTGGAGTACAGTCTGACGGAAAGAGGTAAATCATTGATACCAATCCTCGATCAGATGTGCGAGTGGGGAGATAAAAACAGATTGTAAAATAAGGTATGACATCTGATTTTTACAGTTGAAAATATATGCTTGACCGCACGGTGCGACGGGCTGATTTGTTCAGAAAATAAGCATTGGTTCGATTTTGTTCTATAATTAGGTGAAGCATAAGAGGTATAATATTCCTACCCTTATGGGGAATTTGTACTAATTATATCGATTCAATTTACTTATGTTTAGGGAGGATGAAATGGAAGGCAAAACTACGCTGAACAGACAGCTCGGCATGCGTGAGGGAATCACGATAACAACAGGCACAGTGGTAGGAGTCGGACTTTTCACGACAGGAGCTCAGTGCGTGGGCATCATGGGAGCAGGTGTTATATTGCTCACTTTTATAGGACTGCTCATATGTATATTGCCTGCACTCATGTACGCAGAAATGGGGGCTGCTCTTCCGAATGCAGGAGGCACCTACAACTATGCGAAGAGAGCCATAAGCGTTCCTGTAGCAAACATATCGGCATGGCATTATCTGATAGCTCTTATTGCGATGTGCTCTACAGAGTCGCTGGCGTTTTCAAATTATTTTTCATGGATATTCAAAGCTCTGGGAACGCCGATACACATTGATAACCGTATAATAGCAGCGGTTCTCATGTTTATATTTGTTTTGATAAATTACAGAGGTGTTAAGGTATCGGGAAGATGGCAGAACGCGTTCGTGTTCTTTTTCTGGTCGGTTTCCGCTGTATGGATGCTGATAATGATCCATAATATAGATTTTTCGAATTATCTGCCCGAAACGCTGGCTACGTTCCCGGGATTCAAGGCATGGATGGAGATACTGACCTGGATATGGTGGTGCTATGCAGGGTTTGAAACATGCGTAGGAATGGGAGGAGAAATAAAGTATCCGCAGATAAATATACCAAGGGCGCTGTTCCTTTCACCGTTTGTTATATTTATAGTAAACGCATTGTTCCAATGGTTCCTTGCAGGATTGGTTCCGGCTGCGCTCCACAGTGAACTGGCGGAATCTGCCGCCCCTTATGCAGAGGGTCTTCAAATGGCAGGATATGCAGGATTCCCTATAGTGCTTCTCTGTGTCGGCATTGCTTTCGGCGGAGATTTTTCAACACTGAATCCGGGAGTAGAAGTCCCTGCAAGATACATATATCAGATGGGTCTTGACGGATGTCTGCCTAAAGTATGCGGAAAACTGCACCCTAAGTTCAGGACTCCTCATATAGCAATACTTATAGTAGGAATAACGGCATTTCTGCTGATACTTACTAATTCCATAGCTTTCGTTGCACAGATAAATATATGTTCATTGTTCTGGTGCTACATAATAGGCTTCATTTCATTTTGGAATCTGAGGAGAAAGGAACCTGAGCTTAAGAGACCTTATAAAGCGCCTATGCCATTATTTGCGACAGTTTCCAGTATTATAATATATGCTCTCATGATGTGGAGCTGCGGATGGATACACGTAGGAATAAGCTTTATAATAACAGGATGCAGTCTTGGTTTTTATCTGCTGTTTGCAAGAAACAGAAGAGTATCCAAAGAAGAGATAATAGAGATACACGCAAAAGAAGCAGAGCTTGTTGAAGGGGATATACCGAGCGAAGCTGAAAAGAAAAAGCTGGATAAAGAATATCGCATATGGAAGATAGTTGTAGGATGTATGACTGTACTTACTATATTGCTCTATATCATATCGTTTATAGCAAAATAATAAGAATATTATAAAATCCGGCAGCATATAAAAAGAGCACTATGAACATATGATAGTGATATAATAAAAGTATGACGATTGCGGTAGGGGATCATACTGATGAATACAAATTACAACGATAGATATAAAAAACTCATTCTTGAAAGTCCGAGGTATCTGAGCTGTCAGCCGGGATACTTTACGGAAAAGCTCAATTACAGAGAAGTATACGTATCAAAAGAAAACAGTCTGTATGATGTTATTTCCATGTTTTACGAGGCATCGGCCTATGACGCGGAGATAAGCATACCTGTGATACCGGATGGGTGCGTGGATCTTGTAGTATCTTTTAAGGAAGGCGAATTTGTAGGTATATCGGTGTGCGGGACCATAAGCACTATGTATTCTATGAGAGTGAGTAACAGCGATTATATTTTCGGGATGAGATTCACTCCCGGTAAATTTCCGGAAGGCTTCACAGATATAGAAGAGATCATAGACAATCAGAAGGATATGCGTATCTTAAGCGCGGAAAATACTTTTATAAAAGAACTTGCGGCTTCTTCAGATTTTTCGGAACGTGTAAAGGCTGCGTGCAGATATGTTGAAAAGATATCCTTTCAGAAAAAGAGTAAGAATTTTCTTGTCAGGTGCGCGATGGATTATATATGTGAAAGCGGAGGCAACGTTTCCATCAATAAACTTTCGCAGGAGCTTATATACAGCACCAAGCATATAGAAGAGATATTTAAAGAATATACAGGCTTTACGCCTAAATATATGGGAAGACTTGTGAGGGCTCATCGTGCTGTAATGATGCTTTTATGGAGCGGTCAGTATTCAAAAACCGACATATCTATGGCGTGCGGGTATTCGGATCTTAGCCACATGAACAGAGAGATAAAAAGGATAATGGGTATAAGTACCGGCGCAGTCAACAATGTCGATTTTTACAACGAGGATATCAAGCATATACATATAGTCTACAATTTTTAAACAGGAGATAGATATGGAGGAAAGGTACAGAAATCATATAAAAGCAGGCTGGCAGGAGCATATGATCAGACTGGACATCGGAATAAATATGGCGTACTGCGAATGCGGAGAAAAGTCGGATGAAACCAAGGATGTGCTTTTGATACATGGTGTTACTGACGGATGCGTGTCCTGGTCACAGATAGCGCCTCTGCTCGCAGAAAAAGGCCTTCATTGCTATGTGGTGGAATACAGAGGCAATGGCATGACGGATAAACCGGATATGGAGGGAGGATATACGGCGGAGATAATTGCTGAAGATATGCTCAGTTTCATGAAAAAACTGGGAATAGAACGGATAAACGCTGTAGGGCACTCCTTCGGATCTCTGATAACACAGGCGCTTACATCAAAAGCTCCGGAAAAGATCATAACTGCAACTATGATAGATACTGCGGCGAGCTGCGAAAAAAATGCAGTGCTGACAGAAGTTATCGAAGGGTACGGAAAGTATTTCAAGGATGCTGAAAGTGAAAAAAGCAATATGCCTGAAGACTTCATAAGGGATTGGGCCGATACGTCCAACGACGATGAGGATTTCAGGACAGCGACTTATCTGCATGTGCGCGATATGCCGGCAGTTTCGTGGAAAAATCTGATGAACGGAATAATAAAATTCGATGGAAAGGCATATCTTGAGAATATGAAATGTCCCGCCATGGTGATATGGGGAACGGAGGATGAGATCTTCACTGGTGAAGATCAGGAGGAAGTAAAAAAATATCTGAATTCACCTGATGTGAGATATGTGAATATCGAAGGAGCCAGTCACAATGGATTCTGGGACAGTCTGCAAATGGCAGAGACCTATGCAGGATATATATACGATTTTATAACAGATAATAATGGCCGTTAAATTGGGCATTAAATAAAAAACCTTCGAAAAGAGGGGCGTATTGTATGTTTAGATGCGCCCTTTTTTTCTTTGGCAGCCGGTCACTGCTTTGCTTTATATTCTTCTCCCCATTGCTGCATGGCGTCGAGGATGGGTTTAAGGCTTAGTCCCAGCTCAGTTAAAGAGTATTCAACTCTGGGAGGGACTTCGGGATACACTGTGCGCTCGAGAAGTCCGCTGGTTTCCATATCGCGCAGCTGAGCTGTGAGAACCTTCTGTGATACGCCGGTTATGGATCTTTTAAGTTCATTGAAACGTTTTGTCCCTGTAAGAAGGTCCCTGAGTATCAGAACCTTCCATTTATTGCTTATAAGGGAAAGTGTTGTTTCTACCGGGCAGGCAGGTAATTTATCTTTTTCTGTGCTCATTTTCCAATCTCCTTGTGATAATGGTTATATTATAACTTTAAGATGTTACATTTTCAAGGCACCGAAAGGGCAGGTAACCGTCCTTTAGTTTCATTTGAGTAACTATGTGACAGGAAAGTGCGTACTTTACGGGGAAAACCGGTGGGCGTATACTGTGGTCAAGGGCGAAGGAGAACGGCCGTTCCCATGCTGCGAAACCAAGGAAATATCGGGAGGAAACCGCTATGAACAAAAATACGTATCAAACCGTAAAGCTTGACAAG
>UQNP01000130.1 GCA_900542385.1 uncultured Eubacterium sp. | reverse complement strand
GAATGCTTTTCGTAGTTCATTACTTTTTGACAGCACAAACTCAAATACCATTTTTTAAATTTTATCCCAAACCCACGTGATTCTTAGTAAATCTACGCAAATTCACGAGAAAATGGTATAGTAAGATTACTTAGCGTCATTCCTTTTTCAGAATAGCATACTGAGATGCATAGATACGCCTTGCTTGTTTCTTGTTGAAAAAATAACCAAAGAAAGCGTGCGCCGCTTCAAAAGTATAGCCTATCCCCTGATAATCAACATCCAACAAGGACTACATGTATCACAAACTGAACTTTCATCATCCGGCTCTTCTGTTCTTGAATATGCATCTAACTCACTAATCACTTTACCTGCGTGTTGAAGTATAATTGCGGAATAATACTATGTTTCATTTATACGTTTTTCATTTCTTCTTTCACTTCATTCACCATGTACAACTTCAAAAGAGATTTAGTTAATATGTTGGCTTATGAAATTTTTTATCAGCGCTGCGGCTTCTTCCGCATTGGAAAAGAGAGAAGGGTGCCCTCCTTTTGGGAAAAGATATATGGAAGATTCAGAAAGCATAGAAGCCATTTCTCTATACTCTTCTTCAATATTGTTTCGGCAACTTCCATCTTCTCTACTTCCCATGAATAGGATAGGCGTTTTTAATTCTTTCAACGGCTTATGGAATAGCGGACGCTTTTCCTCCGCACACTTCAATAAAGCTTCTGCATCAAGGTCAACTACCTTTTCCCAGTCTGCGCCCTGACACCATTCGTAAAACTGTCTTGACTGTATATCTTTCAGATAAAAGATTGGTGGAAAAATCCTCATTAAGAGTACGTCCATCAAAGCTGTCCGCAATAACTACATGAAACAAGTCAGGGCGTTCCAGTGCCGCATTAACAGCCGCCCACGCTCCACCGCTTGTTCCGATAAGGCTGGCCTTTCCACATTGTAAATGTTCCGTAAGCGCGACTGTCTGCAAAGCTTCGTCATGCCACATATCCGGTGTAAAGCTTTCTACTCGGTCGGACTGGCCGTTCCCTAAAAAATCAATCAGAATACATCTGAAATTTTCTTCATATAGTGGCATGAGGAGTTCAGACATTTTCGAAGAGGCGGTATTGCCATGCAGGAAGATAAGCGGCTCTCCTTGTCCATATTCTTCATAAAAAACAGACTTGTCCTGGTAGTTAAAATATGCCATATTTGCACCTACCTTTCTTTTGCTTTATCTACCCCTTGTTTTTGATACTCTGGAAGAACAAGCAATTCAGTAATCGTACCAAAAAAATATCCGTCTGTAAGAATACGCAAACATCCTACAAGCAATTTATTATCATACGCTGTAATATTCATCGTTCTAGATAATGCGGTTTGTGTGTGCTTCATATCATAGTCTTCTCTCCATATTTGATTTACAAGGAGAATGAAGGCCGAAGCAATAAGTTTAGTATCATTAACTTTATATTCCATTGTATTCCTCCGTTAGTTACAAGGCAGCCTTTTTCAAATCAGAAATAAATTGTGCCTGTTGCTTTTTCAGATAAGATTTTACAAAAGGCTTCATAAAGAATTTTTTGACTGTTACGTATTCTGTAAAATCAATCTCCGTTTTATTATCTTTGGAAGTAAAAAGACCAATCCAATGTCCTTTCATGTTGCTGTTTTCCATATCAAATTCCCAACGCTTATATGGCTCTGTAACAGTGATTGTAAAAGTGGTCGGATAACCTTCTTTGGTATATTCTATAAACTGCCTGCTACTTATGACTTCTGTTTTACTCAAATCACTACGCCATGTGTAATTTTTAACTGCCGTAATAATTTCCCACACTTTATGAATATCGCAGGAAAGTGTCGCTTTTATATTTGAAGTTGTCATCTTCAGCACCTCCACAGATTTCAAATTTTCATTATCTCACATTTTTACACAGCAGTACGGTAATATAAACTTGCCGTTCTTTCTATTTGATTTTCAAGTATCATATTCTATGAAAATACTTTATTTTTTCTGCTGGTTTTTCATCTAATCCTACTGAAGCATATGGATCTGCTATACAGCTATTCTACCAGAAGCCGCCGTCCCTTTCCACACATTATCAAAAGATAGAGTAACTTCTATTTCATTCTATTGTAACCGTCCAAAAATTCTGCGGATTTCCTGATTTTCAGGAACCTCCTATAATTGTAGTCGATATATATTTAGAATGTTTCACTATAATGATGGGGATCAGTTACAGGTATGCTAAAAGGGAGATACACATTTTGTGCTGTCTCCCTTTTACAATAACTGTCATAGCTACGTTCTCTTAATCATGGTAAATTAATGGTAACATAAGCCTTTTCATTTTACGACTTCAATATCAAAGAATTCCACTTTCCCGTCTTGTGCCATAAATCCGATTTCATACTCCGTCTTTTCATATACACGATATGTAAAAGCGGCCCTTTCTCCGATAAATATTTCTACCATATCTTTATCCATAACCACTTTTACATCTATCACTTCTCCTTCCTTAAACAAAAACGGCTTTTCACATACCCGGATGCCATCCGGTCCCGGATTTTTGGGCGTCCCTACATTTGTGCAGGATTCCCTCCAAAACGGGTCCACATCCATCGGAAGATTTACAAGAGAGAGTCTTTTCATTCCACTTTCTATCCGAAGTTCAAGACATCTTGACGCATCCCGGTTTGATTTCAATAGCAGTCCGCAGTAATCACGGCAGTCCGTTATCCGTAATTTACAGCGGAATAAAAATGTTTCCGCTTTTTCTATATTTAAAAACCCATAGGAAAATGTACTTACCGCATCCAGCTCCACTGTCTTTGGCCCGTACATCCGGCTTGTCCCCCATACCGCTTCATACATCCACGGAATCTTTTCACACGCTGCCTCCACATATTCTCGAGGCATCTTTACATCCAGTTCTCCTTCTTTGTTTACCGTTACCTCGTGCGGAATGCAAAACGCCCCGCCCCAATACCATTCTCCCATATCGCTTTTTCGGGCACGGTCATGTGCCCATGCAAAATAAAATCTTCTACCTTCATCATTCTCACACGACTTCGCCGCATAAAAACGCCGTCCTCCGATACCATCCATTTTAGGAGTTCTCCATGGGCCAAACGGAGATTTTGCCACCCGGTAAATTGTATTGACGAATTCCGAAAACCGTGAATAGGATAAATACCAGTTACCGTTTATTTTGTACATTTCACAACATTCCGGACAGTTTGTATGATACGGCTTATAAATTGGGCCGTAATGCTCCCATGTTTTCAAATCCCGAGAACGATAAAGAACAATACATCCTGTTTTTGTAGGCGGGCCTTCTTTTAATCTTCCCGAAATCAAAATCCAGTAACAGTCATCATCTTCATTATAAAATACATACGGATCTCTCCAATCCAACGTTTCATATAATTCCGGTATGGGTTTGATAACCGGGTTTCCCACATCTTTTATCCAGTGAATTCCGTCATTACTTACCGCATGACAGATTGTCTGTTGGGAATCAATGTGATAATTATATCCTGTATAATAAATATGATACTTTCCTTCTCCATAGATAACGGAACCCGTCCAGACTCCATCCGCGTCCGGGTCCGTTCCCTCTCCCGGATACAAAGCCGTTTCCAATTCCTCCCAGTGAATCAAGTCCTTTGAAACCGTGTGGCTCCACGTTGTCCGCAGCCGTTCCGGATATACCGTCGTTCCGGTAGGCGGCGTCAACGAAAAAATATGATATATCCCATCATGATAAAACGGAATCGCATCTCCTGTCGAATCTGCAAAAGACGGCTTTCTAAAAATCTCCATTTTCTTTTTCCTCCTTAGTGTGTAATTTTTTTCTTTTTCAATTTTTCGGAGAGTGCTTCTTTCCTTGAATCTAAAATGACTGCCGCCAAAATGATAAGCCCCTTTACGACAAGCTGCCAAAATGAGCTGACTCCCATCAAGTTTAATCCGTTGCTTATGATTCCAATCACGATTGCTCCGAATACCGTCCCGCTGATTCTTCCCACACCGCCTGACATAGAAACTCCTCCAAGCACACATGCCGCGATTGCATCCATTTCGTAGCCTTCGCCTGATGCCGGCTGTCCGGAATACATACGCGACGCCAGAACGATTCCGGCAAAAGCCGCAAGGACGCCGGTTATGGTAAATACGAGAATCTCTATTTTTTTAATAGGAACACCGGATAGCCTTGCGGATTCCCTGTTTCCGCCCACCGCATAAATATATGTGCCAAATTTTGTTTTTCCCAGAAGAATGGCAAAAACAACAATAAGCAGAATCATATACGCCACAGGAAGCGGAATAATTCCAAATAAATATCCCGTCCCCAGCATTGCAAAGCTGTCATCGGTAATTCGCGTGGACTGACCTTTGCTGTAAATATACGCAATCCCTTTTGCAATATTCATTGTTGCCAGCGTCACGATAAATGCGGGAACCTTAAATGTCGCAACAATTATTCCGTTTACCAGTCCGACAACCGCTCCCAAAAGAAGACCTGCCGCGATTGCCGCCGCCATCGGTAAACCGTTGTTTACCATAAACCCAACCGTAAGAGTGCCGCTCATTGCTACAATAGACCCGACAGAAAGGTCAATCCCGCCGAGAATAATGACCATTGTCATCCCAAGAGCCAAAAACACGTTATTGGAAATCTGCCTTAAAACAGAAATCACGTTGTTCACCGTCATAAATTTCGGTGTAAGCAAGGTAAGTCCTATGGCAATAATAAACATAAC
>UQNP01000129.1 GCA_900542385.1 uncultured Eubacterium sp. | reverse complement strand
TTATTTACGTAAATTTTAAAGGCGAAGGAGGTGTGCGTGTGGGAGCTACTATTAAGGAAGTTGCAAAAGAAGCGGGCGTTTCCATTGCAACGGTGTCTCATGTCATAAACGGAACGAGATACGTAAGTCCAGAGTTGATAAAAAAAGTAGAAAACGCAATGCACGAAACCGGTTATACGGAAAAGTACCGTAAGAAAAAAGAAGAATGGAAAACAGGGACAAAAACGGTTGTGGCCGTTGTAGTGCCTGAAGCGGGTGGGACCTTATATATCAGGCTGGTGAGAGATATATCGGAAAGCCTGTTAAAAAAAGGGTATTTGACTGCGGTATATTACAGTAATTACGATACGGAACTGGAAAAAAACATCCTTTTGCGTCTGTGCGGGGACAGGAATATAGCGGGGATTATTTTGATTCCGTGTACTGCGGACAGGAAAAATTACGAAAAGGTTTTGGCAAGAGAAATTCCGCTTGTTTTTTTGGAGAGAAAGGTAGAAGGAGAAGATGACTGTGTTCTTTCGGACAATGAGCAGGCAGTATATAAGGCGGTCAAACATCTGATTAAAAGCGGACATGAAAAAATAGCGGTTCTTTTGGGACGTATGGAATCAAGCACGGTAAAGGAACGGCTTGAAGGGTATCGGAAAGCAATGGTGGAATCCGGGCTGGAGTTTGACACAAGAAATATTCTTACGGTTATGAGAAATGAAGAATATGGGGAAAAGATAAAATGCTTTTACAGAGACAGACGCCCATCGGCTATTGTGTCGGGCAGTAATCATCTAACATTGAAACTGCTTAGAGTCATGCAGGAAATGGGGCTATGTTGTCCGGAAGATATATCCGTGGTGGGATTTGGAGATGAAGAGTGGTGCGAGCTGCTTACCCCGCCGCTTACGACAATTAAGCAGGATGTAGAAGGGATGGCGGAGGCAGCGGTTTTGAAAATAACGGATAAGATAGAAAAGCGCAAATGCAGCTTTGGAAGGATGAGGATTCCGGCGAAGCTGTTTATCCGTAAATCAACGCAGATGATCGGACGCGGGCCGTTTGGAGAAAAAGCGTTTTCGCCGGATGACATAACATTTACAGAGGAAGAAAAGGAAAAAATCAGAGAGGGGGACTTTAAGGTTGCTATTTCTTTTCATTATGGCGGCACGGCATGGAAGACGCTGCATGAAAACGGAATACGGGAAACACTGGAAAAATTCGGGATTACGGTAGTTGCGGTAACGGATGCACATTTTGACCCTTATCTTCAGGTTACGCAGTTGGAAGGAATCAGTATGCAAAGACCGGATGCGGTCATTGCCATTCCGTGTGACGATACCATTACGGCGCCGGTATTTAAAAAGCTCTCAAAAAAGGCGAAGCTTATCTTTATGAGTAATGTCCCGACAGGATTTGAGGCAAAGGATTACATAACATGTGTGTCTGTAAATGAACGGGAAAACGGCCGGATTGCGGCTTCTCTTATGGGGGAATATTTTAAAGGCAGACACCATGTAAAAGCGGGATTTATTAAACACGGAGCGGCGTTTTACGGTACCTATTTAAGAGATATGGTAGCTACACAGGTAATCTGCGAAAATTATCCGAACATTGAGATTGTGGCGGTAAGCAATTTTCTCAACATAGATGACGCATACAGGATATGTCGGGATATGATGAAAACCCACCCTGATATTGAAGCGCTTTATATCTGCTGGGACAGGCCGGCCCTTCAGGCTATCCGTGCGCTTAAGGAGCTGGGAAGGGAAGACGTGGCAATTTTTACTTATGATTTGGACGAAGAAATAGGGGAATATCTTGTACAGGAAAAAATGGTAAAGGGAATGGGGACGCAAAGACCTTATGAACAGGGAGTGGCGGTTGCGCTTGCTACGGCAAAGGCACTTCTTGGGAATACGCAGTACAAGTATGTGGGAGTTTCTCCTTATACTGTGCAGAAGAACAATTTTGTACGGGCGTGGAAAGAAATTATGCATGAACCGGTACCGAAAAAGCTGATAAATTTTTTTGACAAATAAATTAATTTACGTAAATTAAAAAAACAGAGCGTAAATATAACGAAAATAGATGCACATAATTGACACTAATTTTTTGGTGTGATATCTTTTACGTAAACTAAAAGCTGCAGGAGAGCAGTGGAAAATAGGGGTTTGCAAAGGAGGATTCACAGATGAAAAAGAGATTAGTGTCAATTTTTTTATGTACGGTAATGACGGCTTGTACACTGGTAGGATGTACATCAAAATCAGCGATGGAAAACAAGGACAGCAGAAAGGAAGCAGCTAAAAAAGATGGAGATTATAGTTTCGCGTTTTTGACAAACACGTTGAATAATACGTTTCAATCTTCTATGAATGAGAAATTCGAAGAATTATGCAAGGATGAGGGATATGAGTATACGTGTTTTGATCCGGATTATGATTTGAATACCCAGTTAAGCCAGTTATCCGATGCGGCAAATCAGGAATTTGATGCGGTCTTTGTAATTCCGGTAGATTCGGCGGGGATACGGCAGGGACTTCAGGAGTTAAATGATGCAGGGGTTAAGGTCATCAATGTCGATACTGCGGTAATTGAAGACGACAGAGACTTGGTGGAAACGGTAATCGGAACAAACGCATATCAGGCAGGGGAACTGGTAGGAGAACAAATGGTAAGAGATTATCCGGACGGAGCAAGAATAGCGGTCTTGGATTTCCCGTCAAATGAAAGCTGTGTAGACAGAGTGGACGGTTTCTTTTCCGGGCTTGGAGACAATAAAAGTAAATTTGACATTGAGGCACAGCAGGACGGGAAAGCGGCGCTTGATGATTCTATGAAGCTGGCAGAAGATATTATTCAGGCAAATCCGGACATTGACGCGTTTTTCTGTATCAATGATCCGTCTGCGCTGGGTGCTGCTGCGGCAATTCAGGCGGCAAATAAAACAGGGGAAATTGGAGTGTACTCTATTGACGCCTCCCCGGATGGAAAAGCCGCATTGATTGACGGCTCATTTACAGCCGTTGCATGCCAAGTGCCTCTTGGAATTGCGGAAACGGCCGTGGAGTCAGCAGTTTCTCTTATGAAAGGGGATACAATCGAAAAAGAAATCTGGCTGGATTCCCATCTGGTTTCCGTGGATGAGGCAAAGGAGACAAAAGATAAGTGGCAGTAATCCGGCGGATAAAAAGACGGTAAGATACAAAAAAGGAACCGGCTTTTTGACCGGTTCCTTTCATTATAAGAAGAGGTGGTTTACAGATGGGCAGGACGATATTGGAAATGGAAAATATCAGTAAAAGCTTTGGGGCGACACAGGCGCTTTCCGGTATCGGCTTTTCACTGGAAGAAGGAGAAATCCATGCACTGCTCGGCGAGAACGGTGCGGGCAAATCGACGCTTATAAAGATACTTGGAGGGATTTATCAGCCTGACACAGGTATGATAAGAATTGACGGAAAAGAAGTCAAAATGGCAGGGGTGCAGGAAGCGCAGGAAACGGGTATCGGAATCATTCATCAGGAAATCGTGCTGGTGCCGTATTTAAGTGTATCGGAAAATATTTTTCTGGGACGAGAACTGAAAACAAAACTCGGAACAAAAGATATGAAAGCGATGAACCGGCAGGCAAAAGAAATGACGGAAAGACTCGGACTTTATGTGGATGTAACGATGCCGGTGGGAAAGCTTAGTATTGCACAGCAGCAGATGGTAGAAATCATCAAGGCGATTTCTTTTCATATTAAGATTCTTGTGATGGATGAGCCAACCTCCTCGCTTTCCGATGAAGAGGTTGAAAAGCTGTTTGAAACGATGAGAAAGCTGAAAAAGCAAAAGGTAAGCATTATTTATATCTCGCACCGTATGGAAGAACTTTATGAAGTTACCGATAAAATTACGGTTATGCGTGACGGTACATATGTGGGAACCGTAAAAACCAGGGAAACAAATACAGATGAGCTGGTAAGTATGATGGTGGGACGAAGTCTTACCAATTATTATACAAGAACTTATAATAAACTGGAAAAGGAACTTTTAAGGGTGGAACATCTGACAAAAAAAGGTGTTTTTTCAGATGTGAGTTTCTCGGTACGGGCAGGAGAAATTCTCGGGTTTTCGGGACTGGTCGGTGCGAAAAGAAGTGAAATCATGCAGGCGGTATTCGGAGCAGATACATATGACAGTGGAGAAATCTGGCTGGATGGAGAACAGGTACGTTTTAAAAATAGCCGCGATGCCATAGCAAAAGGGGTTGCCATGGTTCCGGAGGACAGAAAAAAGCAGGGACTTACTTTAATTAATTCCGTTGGTTTTAATATTACGTTATCAAGTCTTGATAAAGTGAAAAAAGGGCTGCTTTTAAGCGAAGAAAAGAAAAACCGAGTCATAGAAAATTATATGGATGAACTGAATATAAAAGCTGCGTCAAAAGATATTTCCGCCGGCAGTCTTTCGGGCGGAAACCAGCAGAAGGTAGTCCTTGCCAAATGGCTTGCGACGGCTCCGAAAGTGTTGATTTTAGATGAGCCAACACGGGGAGTGGATATCGGGGCAAAGGCGGAAATCTACTCAATTATTAACGAACTTGCTGAAAAAGGAATGGCAATCATTCTGATATCCTCCGAACTTCCGGAAATTATGAATATGTGTGATAACGTCTGTATTGTACGTTCCGGAAATATTGTAGGAAGGCTTGCAAAAAACGAGCTGAATCAGGAAGCAATTATGCACTATGCCACAGGAGGGAATAAAAATGAATAAACAAAGCACGATAAAAAAGAACAATCCGGTTGTATTCATGCTGAAATCCAATATCGGAATT
>UQNP01000128.1 GCA_900542385.1 uncultured Eubacterium sp. | reverse complement strand
GAAATGCGACTGTTTCGGCTGGGATATCAGCCGGCAGCACAGAAAGATGAGGGATGAGAGATGGATAAATTCATAGCAGCGGAATACATAGCGGCTATAGCAGAGACAAAAAGCATTTCGGCTGCTGCTGAAATGCTGGATGTATCGCAGCCGGCTTTGAGTATAAGGCTGAAAAAGGCGGAAGAACAGCTGGGCACAGTTATATTCGACAGATCCAAGCAGCCTCTTGAGCTTACCGAGGGAGGAAAGCTTTATCTTGAATACGCTGACAGGATCTCTGCGGTGAACAGAGAGTTCATGCAGCGTATATCGGATATAGAGGATATGAGACAGGGAAGCCTTACTATAGGAGGCGCCAGTTTTTTCAACGTAAGCTATCTTCCCGGCGCAGTCAGCAGTTTTTCTAAAAATTATCCGGGGATAGATATAGAGATAATAGACGGGAAGATACCGGAGATAGCAGTCAAAGCTCTCAACGGCATGGTGGATGTTTTCATTGCTCATCCGATGGAAATGGATGAAAGATTTCATTATGAAAAGCTGTTCAATGAGAAAATATTCGTGTGTGTGCCGCAGGACTGGGATGTGAACAGATTGCTGGAGGGTAAAGAAGTGAGCCTTGAGAGGATAAGATCTCTGCAAGGGAAAGGAGACACTTCAAAAGAAGACTGGGATAGGATAGATTTCGGACTTCTCAGGAATATGCCTTTTGTGATACTTAAAGAGGATCAGCATATAGGAGTGCTCATGCATAAACTGTTTGAAAAGTATAAGTTCGATCCGATACACAGCATATGCGTTGAGCAGACTATGACAAGCTATGCCCTTACTTTAGCGGGAGCCGGGATATCACTTATGACGGAAAGCTGTATAAGAAACAGCGGATTCAAAAATTTTCCAAAGTTCTACATGGTGGACCCGGAAATATGTTCCAGAGATATATACGTCATATATCCGAAGAACAAATATCTCTCAAAAGCTGCATCTGAATTCATAGAGATATTGAAAGCGTCTTTTATGTAGGAGGACGCATGAGGATCTCTTTGAAAATATATTAGATTATATTTACTTGCAAGGAGAAAGAAATGAAAGCGAAGTGTAAAAAAATCATCGCAGCAGTAGCTGCGGCAGGAATGATTTTCGGGCTTTCGGCATGCGGAGGAAGCTCATCGGAAAGCGGATCAGACAGCGTTACCATTGCTTATCAGTATGGCATGGCGTATGCTCCGTTTGAAGTTATGAAAGAACAGGGACTGGTGGAGAAATACTATGATGGAGCGGAAGTTGAGTATTCGATCCTCAATTCGGGCTCGGCCATAAATGAAGGTGTCGTTTCGGGAGATGTGGATATAGGCGCTATGGGAGTAGGCCCTGCTATTACGGGAGTCACCAGCGGCGTTCCTTATAAAATAGCTGCAAACGTATCAGCGCAGCCTCACAAGATAATGACAAACGATGAAAATATTCAATCTCTTTCCGATATAACAGATGAGAAAATAGCTCTTGTAAATATAGGAAGCATACAGCATGTACTTCTGGCGATGGCAGCAGAAGCTGAGCTGGGAGATGCACACGCTCTTGATAACAACATCGTTGCAATGTCTCATCCGGATGGAATGTCATCGCTTCTTTCAGGAAGTGTTGAATGTCAGCTCACGACGTCACCTTATGTATATAAAGAAGCGGCGGAAGAAGGTATACACGAAGTTGAAGGCCTTGAAAGCGTGTGGCCCGACGGCAATTCATTCATAGTTATGATGGCTTCTACGGATCTGTATGAAAAAAATCCTGAACTCTATCAGGCAGTAGTAAGTGCTTTGGAAGAAGCGATAACATGGATAAACGAAAATAAGGAAGAAGCTGCTGAAATGCTTTGCGAAGCAGAGGACGTAGATGCTCAGACTATGCTTGAATGGCTCAACGATCCTGCGTGCGTTTATTCCACTGAGACAAAGGGCGTAATGGATATGGCGGAATTTATGTCTGAAAACGATTTTCTTGAAAACGAAGGCCCGTCGTCTATGAGTGATCTGGCTTTTGATAACGTGAAAGGAAACTAAGGATGAAGCAGGAAGTTAGGACACAGATAATATTTATAGTATGCTTTATTGCTGCATGGCAGGCAGTTTATCAGATGCAGGCATTTCCGGAGATAATGTTTCCGTCGGTCAAGGAAATACTGGACAGTTTTATACAAGGATTCAGAGACAACAGCCTTATGGAATACACGCTGTACTCCATGTCTCTTATAATAAAAGGTCTTGCGATAGGTATCGTGCTGGCATTTATTTTTTCGAGCATAGCAGTTGTCAGTAAGATATTCTATGCTATATATAACCTGATAGTATCCATATGCGATCTTCTCCCAGGCGTGGCTCTTCTGCCTCTTGCGATACTGTGGTTCGGCATAGGAGAGGGCACCATAATCTTTATAGTTGTACACTCGATACTCTGGCCGATGTCCAGGAGTATAATGGACGGATTCAAATCTATATCGAATATATATATAGAAAGCGGCAGAAATATAGGTCTTAAAGGACTTTCCCTCGTAAGGGGAGTATATCTGCCGGCGGCATTCACCAGCGTGCTTTCAGGTATGAGAGTAGGATGGGCGAGAGCCTGGAGAGGGCTTTTGAGCGTTGAGATGATATTTGGTACGACAGGCTCGGGAGCCGGTATCGGATGGTATATATTCATGCGAAGGACAAACTTCGATATTGCAGGTGTATTCGCCACTCTGATAGTCATAATCATAATCGGTATAATAATAGAATACGGAGTGTTCCGCGTTATAGAGAGGAATACAGTAAAGAAATGGGGGATGGTGAGATGAGCGGACTGCTGGAAGCAAAAGGACTTACGAAAAATTATCACGATTCGCCGGATTCGAGGGATATAATCAAAGATCTCAGTCTTACTGTAAACAAAGGTGATTTTCTTTGCATACTGGGTCCGTCAGGATGCGGGAAAACAACACTTATAAGATGTATTGCAGGATTTGAAGATTACGAGGGAGATATACTTGTAGAAGGTAAAAAAGTTGATAAGCCCGGTATAGACCGTATCATGGTGTTTCAGGATTTTAATCAGCTTTTACCATGGAAAACTGTGAAGAAAAATATACAGTATCCTCTTAAGATAAATGGTATAAAAGATAAAGATGAACTTGAAAGGATTGCGCAGGAGCACCTTGATATGGTAGGATTGGGTGATAAGGGAGATCTGTATCCTCATCAGCTCAGCGGCGGTATGAAGCAGCGAGTGGCTATAGCGAAAGGTCTTGCGCTGAATCCGAAGATAATACTGATGGATGAACCTTTTGCCAGCCTTGATGCAATGACAAGGAACAAACTGCAGGCAGAGCTTTTAAGAATAAAAGAGCAGCAGGATGCAACGGTTATATTCATAACTCACAATATCCAGGAAGCTCTCGTGCTGGGGAACAGGATAATTCTCATGTCTAAAAAGGGTGAGATAAAAATAGACACTGAGAACAACATTCCTAAACCTGTGACACCGGCATCTGAAGGATACGGACAGATGTGGAAAATGTTCAATGATGCCCTGTGGGAAGAAAACGATGACGAGGAATAAGCTGGAATGCAAAACACTGATATGACGGGCAAAGAGACAAGACCCTCTGAAAACAGAAAGAAGAAAACAGTGATAAGAGCCGCGATATTTGTCGTGCTTGCGGCTCTTATTTTTGCGTATTTGAATGAAGTGTTCGGACTGTCGGATTCTGATTCCAATAAAGAAATATTCAATGCTTTTTATGCAGAGGAGGAAAACTCTATAGATCTTGTGTATTTCGGAACAAGTGCATCCAACAGGTATTTTATAGCGCCACAGGTCTATGATGATACCAGACTGGCGTCCTTTACTTTGGCAACTATGGGAATGCCTCTGTTTTTTGTTCCCAATCTCATAGAAGAAGTGGAAAAGACACAGGACCCGCAGATGTACATAATAGAGCTCAGGTGGGTATTGAAGAACAAGGACATGATAACGGATGCTCATATCAGAAGAGTGACTGATAGCATGAAATATTCCAGCAACAGAACGGATGCCATAGATAAAGCGCTGGAATTCACCGAAGGAGCTGAGGGAGAGCTCAGCGATATAGATGACAGCAAATGGGATTATTATGTGCCGCTCATAAAGTATCACAGCAGGCTTGAGAGCGGGAATCTGACTATGGGAGATGTACTGCTGACCAATACGAAGAATGAGACCAAGGGATACGTTATGAGTCCCAAGACGAGACAGCAAGTGGCTCAGAGCGAGCCTGTCTATTCAGATGGAAAAGCTGATCTTTCGCCTGAAGCTGAAGAAGTGCTTGCAGAATTGCTGGATTACTGCGACGGACTTGATCAGGAAGTGCTTTTCGTATTATCTCCTTATTCGATGAAGGAGGGTGAAGCGGAAAAGTTCAATACGGCGATAGATATGGTAAGGTCAAGGGGATATGAAGTCCTTGATTTTAATACGGAAGAGATGGCTAAGGCTGTAGGTATAAACTGGAAAACTGATTTTTACAACAGCAAGCATGTGAATTTCCTTGGAGCGGAAAAATATACATCGTATCTTTCTGAATATATCGATGAGAACTATGACCTTCCGGACAGGAGAGGGGACAGTAAATATGAAAGCTATGAAGAGGCATATGACGTTTACCGGGAATTTGTAAAAGAGGGTATAAGGCAGGAAAAATAAAGGTGTTCAGGCTCAGCAATTTTATTGACACCGAGATTAAAATATAGTACCATAAAGTTAGTTTGCTGCTGTAGCTCAGTCGGTAGAGCACCTCATTGGTAATGAGGAGGTTCGGCAGTTCAAGTCTGCTCAGCAGCTCCATTAGTTTGAACTATTTTATAGGAGGAAATGAAAATGGCAAAGCAGAAATTCGAAAGAAATAAGCCGCATATCAATATCG
>UQNP01000127.1 GCA_900542385.1 uncultured Eubacterium sp. | reverse complement strand
TTCATACTTTCGAAAACGCGGCGGCTTTCCTCAAAAAAAGCATCGAGATTTTCCTCCTCGTTGAAGCAGGGGACTATGACATCCACAGATCTAATATTTTTTTCACACATCATATCAGATGATATACCTTTTTTCTCCGTCATTTTGTCTAATCCTCGGCAATCTTCAAATTCATGCCTTCAGTTTGCACCATATCATCATTTTTGTCAATAAATGCAGCTTCCAGACCTATGTCGCTGTGCTCTTCCTGCATACGCTCTATAAATTCCAGCGCCTTTTCTCTGCCGTACATGAGACAAATGGTAGAGAATCCGTCGCATATGGCCGAATTTCCCTTGTCCGCCTTTATGGTTACCGACTCAAGATCGGTATCCTTAGGGTATCCCGTCTGAGGATCTATGATGTGATGATAGACTGTACCGTCCTCCTCGAATTTTCGTTCATATATGCCCGATGTCACAATAGTCTCATCTTCCGCTCCCACCGATCCTGCCATTTCAGTTCTGTCGCTGTAAGGCCTCTCTATCCCTATATTCCACGGCGTTCCGTCGTCCTTGCTGCCGATAGTCACTACGTTGCCGCCGAGATTTACGATACCGCTCTCCACGCCTTTTTCTTCAAGGAAATCACCGGTCCTGTCGGCTATATAACCCTTTGCTATACCGCCAAGATCTATATGCGCATCAGGGTCATTCATAACTACCGTATTTCCGTCCAGAGAAACAGATCTGTAATCAACACTGCTGAGAGCCTCTTTTATATCTGCATCCGCCGGCACAGAAGGAGATTCACCGGAAAAATTCCAAAGCTCTGTCACCTCGCCTATGGTTATGTCAAACATCCCATCAGAAACTTCTCCCATGTATATGCCGAGAGCTATGACTTCGGCAGTCTCATCAGAGACCTCGACAGGCTGTCCTTTCGCATGATTTATCTTGTATATATCGCTTCCCTCAACGGTTCTGCTCATCATATTTTCATAATCCCTTATATTGTCAAAAGCTCCTTGCAGTATTTCGCCGGCTTCTTCTTCATCCATATCGTATATGGTTATCGTACAAGTTGTATTTAGGCAGAAATCCGTTCTGGAAACAGGCTCTTTATTGCCGCAGCCTGTTTGTGTTATAATTGCAAATAATAAAACTGCACTTAAAAGCAGTACTTTTACAGATGATACTCTGTATTTTTTCCATTTATTGATTTTCATAATATCTCCCGGAGGTTATGATGATAAAAAAAGCCGATATAATCCTGGCGGCTGCGCTGATCGTGATAGGCATGCTGTCTTCATATGTACTCGCCTTCGATCAGGGAAACGGAAATGAAGTCGAGATAACGACAGACGGACAGCTATTCGGCACATATCCGCTTTCTGAAGACCGCCAGATCACCGTCGAACAAAATTCACATATAAATAAGATTACCATAAAAGACGGCAGTGTTTCAATGAGTTTTTCAGACTGTTCCGGTCAGGACTGTGTGGATCACGAAGCCGTCTCAAAAAACGGGGAGATGATAGTCTGTCTTCCAAACAGAGTGACAGTGGAGATAACGGACTCGCAAAATGACGGCACAGGCGGCAGCGATGAAGGCTATGATGCGATCTCGCGATAGATGCAATCTCGCAAAAAAGACATATGATTTTAAAGGATATTCCAATGAGAGAAAAGAACAATACAAAAAAAATAGCTTTTGCAGGTCTTCTGACTGCACTTGCACTGATATTTTCATATATAGAGGCTCTGATACCCCTTGCTCCTGCGATACCGGGCATTAAACTGGGCATCGCCAATATCGTTGTGATCACTGCGCTTTACAGTCTCGGCGCCCGATACGCCTTTTCCGTAAACGTAGTAAGAGTCATCATCGCAGGACTTTTGTTCAATGGCTTTTTCGGAGCTATGTACTCCCTCGCCGGAGCCCTGCTGAGCTTTTTTACTATGCTCCTGCTTAAGAAAACCGGTATATTCTCCGTCACAGGAGTTTCGATAGCAGGCGGTGTAGCTCACAACCTGGGTCAGATACTCGTAGCTGCCGCCATCGTTTCCAATTTGCAGATTTTCATATATTTTCCGGTACTGATCATATCCGGCGTCATATCCGGTGCGATCATAGGGATCATAGCATATTTCATACTTCAAAGACTCCCTAATTCCCTATTGTCATAAAAAAAACGCGAAGCGCACATAAGCGCTCCGCGTTTTTCTTCTATTTCCAATACTAAAGCAGCGTTAAAATCCTCTGCTTTCAAGATATTCTCCAAGTTCTCTCTCAAGGGCATCTATATCAGCATCTTTAGGCGCTCTCCTTCCTATTGGATTTTCAAATATATCCCTGATATTCTCATCGTATTCTTCAGCGCTTGCAGGGGCTGCTTTCAAATCTTTGAAAACAGGCGCGCTCCTTAAATCGCCCGCATAAGGCGCAGGGAACTCGTATTCGTATAAATGTCTCAGATAATGATCCATGAACATTGTCCCCTTCTGCCTGCATCTCGTCACAAGATCCAGATCCAAAGTCACTGTAAACGCACAAGGAGTCTGACCCGCTTCGCATAATACATTGCCCTCCGGACTGATAACAAGCGAGTTCCCGTAGAGATTTATGGCATTGAAGAATCCAGTACCGTTGGTGGATACGAGATATGCCTGATTCTCCAGGGCTCTCGCATAATGGATGTGTTTATTGAGCAGATAAAGCTCCTGCGGGTCCATGGTCAGCTTTACGAGCACTTCCGCTCCCATAAGCGTTTCGTTTCTTGAAATCTCCGGGAAATTCAGATCGTAACATATTTGCAGACCGATCTTTGTCTTTTTTTCAGGTATCTCAAATACACAATACTCATGTCCCGGTGCGCTGAACTGCTCTGCGGGCCTCCAGGGAGCCATCTTTCTGTATTTTGCTATCAGCTCGCCCTCGGGATTGAATACGATGGCAGTATTGTAGCACATCCCGTCAGGAAGCTCCTCGCTTTCCTCCGATATCGTTCCTGGTATGAAATATATTCCGTGTCTTTTCGCTATGGATGCGAAATAGTCCGTCACTCTTCCCGGAATAACATCTGATGTAAAGGATGCTATGCTCTCCACGCCGCATACAAGCTCCGGCTTATGATAGCTTTTCATAAGGTTATCGACTTTTTCCTCCAGGAATTTAAAGTTTTCCGCCGTATTGGTGGTCACCGGCATCTGAATTATTCCTACGTTTAGATATCTTCCCACTGTTAAAATCCTCCTTAATACGTCTGTTTATCTTTACATGATCCCGCATACTTTCCACAAAGGCAAACATATCACCAGGAAAATCGCAAGTCCGCAAAGCACTCTCCATGTCATTACCTTTATCAAATGCTTATACTCGATCAGTCCGAACTCGAAGCACACCAGAAATACGACGAACTCATAAGGGAAAATGTATATATCCGTTGCAAAATTAAGGGCGTACATGGTCGGAAGCGTATTCATGCCTGCATCCATCGCTATGCTTACAAAAGGCTCTGTCAGTGTATAGACGATAGCGATAGGAGTTAATATGAAGTTAGAAAGGCTGCCGAGGATGAAGGTTCCAAAGGCCATTGTAAAGGACGACTGACTGAGTACCGGTCCTATCTGCTCTATCAGAAGATCCACAAGCCCTATATCGCTCGCAACTCCGCCTACTGAGATCGCCCCCGTTACTACGAACAGCACCTTCGCATCCGACACGTTGAAATCATCTGTGGTAAGTATGCCTACTTTAGGCAGAAAGAAGAGCGGAAGCACTACTGCCGGAACGATCAGCGGATCCAGCCCCAGCTTTCCTACAAATATATAGTTCAGCACTATTAAGATGAGCACTATGAGCACCATGATCTCACGTCTTGAAATTTTCCCGAGGGAGTCCTTATCCTTCTGAAGCACTTCCCTTGCATCAAAATCCTTGCTGTCTTTGATCTTGAGCACCTTGATCACGCAAAGTACTGAAGCCACCGTCCACGCAACGCTCGGCAGGAAATTGTGCAGAAGATATGTGAGATATTCCATTGAAGTCCCCGTAAGGTCCTTGTATATGGCACTTACAAGAAAAGCATTGGACGATGGAAAAATACCTATTGACGGACCGCTCATACCGAAGAAAGCCGCAAGGCCGAGCGCCGAAGCTTCTTTACTTTTAAACGGAATATTGAGAGCACGGCATATACCCATCGCTATTGTTATGAATATAATGGCTCTTGAAAAAGAATCGGAGATCAGAAATGCAAGCGCCATACCTGCGGCGGCGAATCCCCAGATCAGACCTCTGATATTGCATTTCATCTTGAGCAGTATGCTGTAAGCCATTCTCTTTGATATGCCGCTCCTGTCGCAGGCAGTCCCGACGAATACTATCGCGATGGTATTCCATACCATGGAGTTCTGCCACGATGCAAAGGATACCTCCGCAGACGCCACTCCGCAGAACATATAGAGTATAGGGAGCGCGAGACCTGTAAGACCCGCAGGGATCACTACCGTTACCCAGCACAGAAGTCCCCATGCCGTGATAGCTATGTATCGCTGAAGTACAGGGTCTATACCCAGCGGCAACAGCATCACAACTATCGGCGTGCCAAAGGATATTATCCATTTGGCATAATCTCTTCCAGTCATTTTCTGAACTGCTAAGCTGTTTTCTTCCATAAATAGAACCTCCTTTTTTAATATGATTTTCAGTAAATGATCTTGAAATTATTCCAGCAAATGATAAACTGGTCATTTAACACCGGTAAAGCTTGAATGTTCTGACTTTACCAACTATTATGTATTTATTAAACTCTTTTTTCGTTATATAATGAAGTAGCAGCGGTTACACTTTTAAAAAAAACGGAGGATTTTATGTATACTTCAGCAAGCATGATCGGCCAGGAACATCTGTATCTGTCTCTGTCACCCTTTACAGTCATATCTTTTTTCGTTCCGGATATGCACGATT
>UQNP01000126.1 GCA_900542385.1 uncultured Eubacterium sp. | reverse complement strand
CAGATATATTTTCATAGATGACGGCAGTACGGACGATACCCTTGAAAAGATAAAAAATATAGCGGAAAAATGGGGCCGTGGATCTGGCGAATATGCAGGAGACTGCGGATCTGTAAAAGATTTCGACATCAGATACATTTCCTTCAGCAGGAATTTCGGCAAAGAAGCTGCCATGTATGCAGGACTAAGAGCCTCAAAGGGGGATCTTGCAGTCATAATAGATGCAGATCTTCAGCATCCTCCTGAACTCATCAAAAAAATGGCGGAGAAGCTTGAAGCCACAGGGTGCGATATATGTGCGGCGAGGCGAGTTTCAAGAAAAGGAGAGCCGAAGATCCGAAGCGTTTTTGCGAGAGCTTTTTATAAGCTGATGAACAGGTACAGCGACATTGAGATCGCTGACGGCGTGCTGGATTTCAGGCTCATGAAAAGGAAAGTGGTGAAAGCTGTCATGAGCATGCCTGAGACTCAGAGATTTTCCAAGGGGATATTCGCCTGGGTAGGCTTTGATACCGAGTGGGTGGAATTCGAAAATGTGAAGCGTCTTTCAGGGGAAAGCAAGTGGAGCGCATGGCGTTTGACAAAATATGCCATAGACGGATTCATAGATTTTGCCGCTTCGCCGCTTAAATTCACCGGTGTGTTCGGCTGCGTCACTGCGGTGTGTTCAGCCGTATATCTGATAGTTGAGATAATAAAGACTCTGGCTTTCGGGAAGGATACTCCCGGATACGCTTCCACCATATGTCTTATACTGTTTTTCGGCGGGCTGATAATAGCCATACTCAGCCTTATGGGAGAGTATATAGGAAGAATGTATATGGAGACGAAAGGAAGGCCTGTTTATATAGAAAAGGAAAGTAACATAGATGAAGATTAACCTTAAAAGTTTTTTTTGCAGAAACAGATTGTATTTCGTTGCTTTTTTTATACCGGTGATATTGCTGATACTGACCTTTGCGGTCATGGGAATATACCCGTTTGGAGAGAATCAGATACCCGTAATAGATATGTATCATCAGTATATACCGTTTCTAAGTGAACTTCAGTACAAGCTGCAGGAGGGCGGAAGCTTGTTTTACACATGGAACGGTGCCGGAGGCAGCAATTTCTGGAATCTGATCGCATATTACGGTGCCAGCCCTTTAAACCTTTTGCTGGTTCTGTTTCCTCAGAAGCTGATAGTAGAAGGTGTAACGGTCATTCTGCTGATAAAAGTAGGACTGGCAGGCAGCTTTATGGCAATATATCTCAGAAATACGAACAAGGGCGGCGGGATCGCAGTGGCAGGGTTTTCCACCCTTTACGCTCTGTGTTCCTATGTTATGGCGTATTACTGGTGCATAATGTGGATAGATGCAGTAGCTCTTCTGCCTTTGTGCATACTGGGACTGAACAGGCTGATAGACGAGGGCAAAACGGTCATGTATACCGTCACCCTCGCTCTTATAGTGTTTATCAATTACTATATGGCTATAATGGTATGTATATTCATACTGTTCTATTATCCTGTTCTGTATTTTATAAAGGTGAAGAACGGAGGAGCGAGAAGATGCCTTATGACTTTGGGAAACGCTGTAGGGCATTCACTTCTTGGAGTTGTCATGGCGGGCGTAATGCTGCTCCCTACATATATAAGCATGCAGAGCACGTACTATATATCTTCGGAAATACCGGAAGACACTGTGTTTTACAACGATCCTCTCGATATTCTGAATCAGCTTCTTCCTAACGCAGAGCTGACATACAGAGAGGGACTGCCGAATCTATACTGTGGGATCATCGTGGTGATACTGCTAGTATTTTACTTTTTGAGCAGGACGGTAATGCTGAGAGAAAAGGCGCTCAACACCGCGTTTCTCGTGTTCATATTCCTGAGCCTTAACATAAATAAACTTGATTTTATATGGCATGGATTCCATTTTCCGAATCAGCTTCCGTACAGATACACTTTCGCAGTATGTTTTATATTGATAGGTATGGCATACAAGACCTTCCTGCGTATAGATGAGGTGAGGTTAAAACATCTGTGGGGCCTGCTTGCGCTTGGGATAGGCTATTACCTGATGGCGCAGAAACTGCTGGAAGACGCCGTTGACGATATGAACCTTTTCTTCTACGGAGGCGTAGCGTGGCTTACCCTTTACTGTGTAGTGATAGCAGTGTATAAAAAAGGACTGCTCAGGAAAGAGCTGTTCGTGTTCCTTACGGTCATCCTCATAGTGTGCGAAATGACATCGAGCGCGTGCACATCGATGAACAAGGTGGGAACTACATCCAGGGAAGGGTATTTTGCCAACAACGATGATATAAGAAATCTCGTGGAATCTACAGAGGATGATTTTGCGAGAATGGAAATAAACGATAATTACGTGCTCAACTGTCCGGCACTCTATCATTTTAAAGGTATATCACAGTTTTCATCATCAATAAATGCTGATACTACTGCCTTCATGGAAAAAATAGGAGTGGAGGGAGAGCCGGGCAAGAACCGATTCAACTACAACCAGACTAATCCGGTAACTAACGCCATATTGAACGTCAAATATCTGATAGGCAAAAACCTGCCTATAGATGACAGCGATTTCGTACAGATAGGGCAGAGCGGCAACACGAGATTATATGAAAACCGT
Organism: uncultured Eubacterium sp.; assembly: GCA_900542385.1. Classification (GTDB taxonomy): domain Bacteria; phylum Bacillota; class Clostridia; order Peptostreptococcales; family Anaerovoracaceae; genus Lentihominibacter; species Lentihominibacter excrementavium. The sequence goes on along the minus strand of UQNP01000126.1, from coordinate 2,332 downwards.
TATCCTCTTTCTATCGGATATATGGCAGGAGATGAAATACGGACATGGGATACGGAAAACGGCAATCCTTTTGATGTTCTGGATGATTATGTCAGAGCGGCAACTGCGGGACGATACACAGGAGTATTCAATGAGAGCGGGTGTTTATCCGTTGCTGGAAGCAATGTTGAGATAACTGAAGAAGGCAGCGAGATATGGAGAGGCGCTATCGAAGACCTCGATCTGGAAAGCAAGGTGGTGCTCAGATACAGAGCTGATGAATCGAAGAAATACTATGTATTCATAGAAGCGGATAATGCGCGTTCGATAACCGTAGACAAGGGATCGAGGGCTGATGAAATAGGCATAAGGAACGACTGCGGCTCTATAGTTAATATAGGGGAAATGGAGGCCGGAGAAGAATTCAGCATAGTAGTGGATTACGAAAAGGGGGATATAGGAGAGATAGAGGCTCATGTGTGCAGCATGGATGAAAGCGCATGGGAAGGCACTTACGATATCCTTTCTGAGAACATGATGACGGTGGAAGAATTCGGAGACACTTATATCAGAGGCAGCGTAAAGGCGGATGAAGACGGAGTATTTGTCTTATCGGTACCGTATGAAAACGGCTGGACGCTGAAGGTCGATGGAGAAGAAAGAGAGATCGGAGAACTGGTAGGCGACTGTCTGATATCGACTGCGCTCAGCGCCGGAGAACACGAGATAGAGATAACCTTCCGCCCTCCGGGACTGATAGCAGGTGCTCTCTGCACGCTTGCAGCCTGCGGAGTACTTGTGCTGACTTGCAGATTCAGGAAAAAGCGCAGAGAAAAATATGAAGAAGAAATGACGGAGTATGAAGAAATATCAGCTCTTCCACCTGAGGATGAGACGGTTTAGCGCTTCGTCTATATCTGACAGAGGTATGCTGCTGTAATAAAGAGCTACAAGACCTTCTTCGTGAAGAGGATTGAGAGGAATGCCGAGACTATCGGCTTCCTTTTTTAATTCCTCGTTTTTTTTGCGGGAATTCACTTTCAATATAACATTCAGTCCGGAGGAAGTGTTTTTCATTTCGATAAAATCTCCGGCGCGGTTTTCGAAGATCTCGGTGATTGCTGAAAGCTTTTGAGAATACAGTTTCCTCAGCTTTTTTATATGTGTCTGATAGTTTCCTGTTTCCATGAAAAGTGCCAGTGTAAGCTGCTCCAGTTTTGAACACGTCTGAGAATAGTCGTTTATCATGGACATGAATATGCTGGCCGTCTCTTCCGGGAGCACCATATAGCTTATTTTTACAGCGGCGAAGAGGGTGCTTGAAAAGGAGCCGAGATATATGACTCGCTGGCTGTTTTCGAGACTTTTGAGTGCGGGTATGGGACGTCCGAAATACCTCAGTTCACTGTCGTAGTCATCTTCGATGATGTAGCTGTCGTTTTCGAGCGCCCAGTTTATGAGCTCGTATCTTCTGCCTATGGGCATTACGGCTCCGGTCGGATTATGATTCGATGGGCTTACGTATATGGCAGTTCTTATGTTTGTGGGCAGTTTTTCTAAAGCGAGACCGTCTTCACAGACTGGCACGGAGGTTATTGCGAAGCCTCTGTCTCTGAATATGTTCCTGACCGGCATATATCCGGGAGTTTCGAGAGATACATGTTCTATGGATATTTTTCTGAGCAGTGTCGCAAGGTGGTTGGTTATCTGCTGAGTACCGGCGCCGATGACTATCTGCTGCGGTTTGCACGCCACTCCCCGGGACATATACAGATACCTGGCGATTTCCTGCCTCAGACCTTTTTCTCCCTGTGAATCGCTTTCGAAAAACAAGGCGGGAGAATATTCGTTTATCACTTTGTTCATACATTTTTTCCATTTGTTGAAGTCGAAGCACTCTTCGTCATAGTAGAAGTTCGAAGGAACGGATGCGATATCTATATTCGTGCCATACAGTTCTGTAGGGGAAAAGTCGTTTTTTTTAGGTACAGTTTTGTTGGAGTGGGAAAATACGCTGTTGACATAGTATCCCGACTGGGCTCTGCTTGAAATGTATCCTTCCACCAGCAGCTGATTGTAGCACTGTTCTACGGTGGTAACGCTCAGATTGGTTGATGATGCGAGATTTCTAAGAGATGGAAGCTTTTCTCCTTCACCTATTTCGCCGTTGAGTATTGCGGATTTTATATAGTCGTAGAGCTGTAGATAATACGGTTTTTTTCTGTTGTCATCCAGGATTGGCATCAGTGCTTTCATAATGACTCCTTTTGTACTTGTGAAAATAATTATTTTTGTATATTTATTTATAAACAGTTATGCTGTATTATATTATAAAATAAACTATGCTGAATGA
>UQNP01000125.1 GCA_900542385.1 uncultured Eubacterium sp. | reverse complement strand
AAATATGCATTTTTTATATATTAGATGGATATTAGATAAAGAATATGACCGTTTGATTGATTGTTTATCGGAATTTTTTATGAAAATCCTTTGGACTTTGGCACGCATATTGCTATTACATATAATTGGATGCTGAATTTGCGCAAACAGCTTTAAAAATTACAGTAGAATTTGAATAGAAAGGAGAAAAAATGACGGATAAAAAGCTATCGATAGTGGATAAACTGGGATATGCGATAGGCGCTTTCGGAGATACTGTGCCTTTGAATATATTTAACTTCTATTTTCTGTTTTTTCTTACCGATATTGCAGGAATATCTCCGCTAAAGGGCGGGATGATATCTTCTGTGGCTGTATTGTGGAATGCGGTGTGTGATCCTTTTGTCGGATTTTTATCTGATAAAAGCTGCAGCCGATATGGTAGGAGAAGATCCTTTATGATGAAAACCATAGTACCTTACGGTATATGTATGTTTTTGATATTCAGTGATATGCCTTTACCGGGTAGCCTGAAATTTCTGTACTTTATGGTGGCAGCTATGGGTTACTGGACATGCTATACGTGTTATGTTATACCGTTTTTTGCTCTCGGAGGTGAACTTACCGATGATTTTGAAGAGAGAACGAGTATAAGAGCATGGGGGAGCGCAGTGGGATATGCGCTTATGATAATAGCTCTCGCTGTGCCGCCGATGATAGTGGATTTTGTTGAAAAAAATCTTGGTGGAAGCTCGTCTCACGGATGGGGAACGGTAGGTGCCGTATTCAGTATATTGATAGTTGCAGGAATGATCGTATGCGTATGGCGTACAAAGGGAAAAGACACAATAAATACGAATCAAACTGAAAAATTTTCATTTAAGAATATGATTTCATCATATTTTCAGGTGATGAAACTGAGACCTGTCAGATTTCTTGGAATTACTGTGCTCCTTTGGGCTATGACATCTGCTGCAGCCAGTGGAGGAGCTGTATACATGCTCGTGAATAATTTCAATGTTACGGCTTCGCAGCAGTCTATGTTCCTTGTTTGCATAGGAGGATTTTCCGTTTTATGGGCGCCTGTGATAAATGGACTTGGAAAAAAGATAGATAAAAAGTATGTTTACTGTCTGTCGATGATTTTCAGTGGCGCTGCGCTTTGCATTTTTGGTATTGCAGGAGTTAAATCCTATGAAATAGCTATACTTATGGCAGCGTTTTTCACTTTTGGGAATACTTCATTTTATACAATATATTTTTCATTGATGTATGATTTGAACGAGCTTGATGAATATGTGAACGGTGAGGGCAGGATAGGTGCTGTTGTGGGACTTTTAGACCTTGTGCAGAAGTGCGGCACGGCGATTTCAATGCAGATATTAGGTGTTTTTCTTCAAATGGGAGGATACGGGATTGCAGGACGTGAAGCGGAAGCCTGTGACACGATAATAGCGGCGAATACTCTGCTTCCCGGAGCAATAGGCCTTGCCGCGGGGTTGTTTGCCGTATTTTATCCAGTGACAAAAAAACGTCACGAAGCACTCAAAGAAGCTCTTAAACTGAAGAAAAATGGAGAGAAATACAGCGAGGAAGGATTTGAAAAGCTGCTGCATCGCTGATTTAAGGTTTCATATACAAAATTTTTTAAGGAGAAGGTCATGAAAAAAATAATCGATTCCCATTCTCATCTTGGAGATATACTCTACGGACGTAACATTACGTTTAAACAGAATGTAAGGAAAAGAGATCATCATAATTATCTTGATATAATTGAAGAAAACATGCTCGAACTGCCGGTTGAGCTGACAAAGATAGATATGGAAGAATTTAAAGAAAGCACGCTTAACGAAGAGCAGGCGAGAAACAATACTGCAACGCTTCAGAATATGCAGAAATCATTGGATGAAAACGGAATATCGCAGGCGTGGGTACTCCCCGTTCTGCCGCATGTTGGATTTGAAGAGATTCTCGCGGCATCAAAACTCGACAACAGAATAATTCCCTTTACATGCATAGATTTTTCTCTTGGAAATGATGCGGGAGCGGAGCTTCTTAAAGACTAGGAAAAAGGAGCGATGGGACTTAAAATACATCCGATACTTCAGAGGAAAAGTATGTTGTCGGATGAAGTTCATGAAGCTCTTAAAGCATGGGAAATTACAAAAAAACCTGTAATATGTCATACGTATCCGTTTGCCTATTTTCATCCGGAAGAAAGTTTTAGAAACATTCCGGAATTCGGTTCAAATTATGACTTTCTTAAACTTGCGGATAAATTTCCGAGTATAAATTTTGTTGCTGCTCATTCGGGAGGGACATCTGAATATGAGCAGTTATATGAGGGAAGAGGTATGAAAAACGTTTATGTTGACACTTCTTTTCAGTCGGCTGCGGTTGTTAAGGAATTCATAAGAAGATTCGGAGAGGATCGAGTTTTGTTTGGTTCTGACTGGCCGTGGGGAAAACAGAATGCTCCGGTAAAAGTAGTGGAGAAAGCATGTGACGGAGATAAGGAGCTTGAAGCAAAGGTGTTTTATAAAAACGCCGAAAGACTGATTGTAAAAACAGAAAGAGAGGAAAAGTAAATGAAAAAGAGAGCGAGAGAGCTTGGAATAAAATTTGACGGAGTTACAGGAAAGTATAATGCTATCACAGATGTAAAGGGAGTGGAAGTAGGTTACAGCACTATAATCAAAGGTACTCCGGACGATTATGACAGAACCGGAAGCGGCTTTGCGAGGACAGGCGTTACTGCAATACTTCCGAGAGGAAAAAAGAGAAGTGTAGTTTATGCGGGAAGACATGATCTGAATGGGAATGGGGAGCTTACAGGTACCCATTGGATGGATGATTCAGGTTTTATTCATGGTCCGATAATGATAACTAATACAAACAGCGTAGGAATAGTAAGAGATACGACGACTAAATGGATGCTGCAGAATAATTTTTACCATCCTCTTGTATTCGAAGGTCAGGAAGTAGAAGGAAGCGGATATTTTTACCCTGTAGTGGGAGAGACATACGATGGTATTCTGAATGATACAAACGGTTTCCATGTTAAAGAAGAACATGTCATGGAAGCTTTGAACAACGCACACTCCGGAAGAATAGAAGAAGGAAATGTTGGGGGCGGTACGGGAATGATATGTCATGAGTTTAAAGGGGAAACCGGCACTTCATCAAGAAAACTTTCCGAAGAATAAGGAGGATATACCGTAGGAGTTTTAGTACAGGCAAATCATGGTGCGAGAAAGTGGTTCAACATAAGAGGGATTGATATGGGCGAAAAGATAAAAGGTGCGGATCCTGAATACAAAAGATTGAAACTAAGACCGGGCACCGGATCGATAATAGTAGTGATCGCCACTGACGCTCCTGTAAATCCTATACAGCTTTCAAAGATGTGCAAAAGAGTTCCGATAGGAATAGGAAAGCTTGGATCAGGATATGAAAACGGATCGGGTGATATTTTCGTGGCATTTTCCACTGCAAATGAAAATTCTTTTACCCATAAGACATCCAATGCGGAAGTTCTGGGAGATTATATGATGGATCCCATATACAAGGCAGTGGCGGATGCAGTTGAAGAGGCTATATTAAATGCTATCTGTGCAGGTGAAACTATGGAAGGCTTGTATCATAATAAAATATACGCAATGCCGCAGGAACAGGTAGAAGAAATATTGAGAAAATATGACAGATAATAAATGATATGTAAGACTGTATATTTATCATATAATGCATATAAAATCATCCGTAATTTTTGCGGATGATTTTATATGCAAGATCATATTTTCTGATAGCAGCTTACGCTCAGAAGCAGTCCCGTGCCGGCCAATGCTGAAAGCAGGGACGAACCGCCGTAACTCATGAAAGGCAGGGTTATGCCGGTAACAGGCATAAGACCCATGTTCATTGCGATATTTTCAAAAGACTGAAAAAACAGCATGCCGAAAACTCCGGCTGCTATAAGCGTACCGTTGAGATCCACGGCATATTTAGCTGTTTTCAAAGTATTATATATCAGTATGGAAAACAGTATTATGATCGCAGCACCACCTAAAAATCCCCATTCTTCCACGGTTGCTGCAAATATAAAATCGGATTCAGGAACAGGGAGAAACCCCAGTGAGCTCTGAGTTCCGTCCATGTAGCCTTTTCCAAAGAATCCCCCCGAGCCTATCGTCACTTTGGAATTCCAAACTTGATAGTTCCCCGGAAGACTGAGATCATCAGGATTTAAAAAGGCATCTATTCTTTCCTTCTGGTATCCGGCAAGGAGAAAGTAAAAAACAGGCAGAAGAACACAGAAAACCATGGCGGCTTTTCCTATGATCCTGAGTTTGAGACCTGAACAAAAGACCATGAAGATCCAGATCGCACAAAACACACATCCGCTGCCGAAGTCTTCTTTTGCAACTATAAGTATAAAGGGAAGACCGTAAATCGCGGCTTTTAATATTCCTTGCATATGAGAAAGCGAATCACTGTGTTTTGAAAGATAGGACGCCATGACTATGATGAATATGATCTTTACTATTTCAGAGGGCTGAAAAGTAGTAAATCCCAGGTCTATCCATGAACGTGAGCCGTAAAAAGAGATCCCGATGCCCGGTATGTATACCGAAAGCAGAAGAAGGATACCTGATATATATAAAAACTTGTCCAGTTCAGAAAAATATCTGTAGCCAAGAAGCAGTATGACAACGGTAAGAAATATTCCTGCAAGCAAGGCTACAGACTGTATTATAACTTCCCTGGAAAGGAAGGTGCTTTCGCTTTTTGATATGCTCAGCAGACTGATTACACCTGCGAGGGAAAGAATCAGGGGGATCATTGCTATGAAACGGTTACAGCGTTTGATCATGTTGAAAAAATTGTCCATTATTGCCTCACCCCATTTTCTTGACTACATAGCATAAAAAGTCTATAATGTTATTGTGTGCTTTTAATTAAATATTATTACTTTTACAGTGATATTTTGATATTTACAAGTAACTTTAATTTGATTATAAAATTTGAAAAATGAAGATTGAAAACTGAAAATAAGGAAAAGGAG
>UQNP01000124.1 GCA_900542385.1 uncultured Eubacterium sp. | reverse complement strand
TGCAGAATGAATGGGCCGGAGCGCAGGCTTTCTCATCCTTTGATACTTATCTGGCGCCTTTCGTAAAGGTGGATAATCTCAGCTATAAGGAAGTAAAACAGTGTATCCAGTCCTTCATATACGGAGTGAACACTCCTTCAAGATGGGGAACTCAGGCTCCGTTTTCCAACATAACTCTCGACTGGACCGTACCTTCCGACCTCAAGGATCTGCCGGCGATAGTCGGCGGCAAGGAGCTGGATTTCACATACGGTGACTGTGAAAAGGAAATGGCGATGATAAACAAGGCCTTCATCGATATAATGATCGAAGGAGATGCCAACGGAAGGGGATTCCAGTATCCTATACCTACGTATTCCATAACCAGCGATTTCGACTGGTCTCCGACCGAAAACAACAAGCTGCTCTTTGAGATGACGGCAAAATACGGTACACCTTACTTTTCCAATTATATAAACAGTGATATGGAGCCGAGCGACGTACGTTCGATGTGCTGCAGACTTCGTCTTGACCTCAGAGAGCTCAGAAAGAAATCCGGCGGTTTCTTCGGCTCAGGAGAAAGCACCGGCTCAATAGGTGTAGTTACGATAAATATGCCGAGGATAGCTTATCAGGCTGAAAACGAACTTGATTTTTACAAGAAACTGGATCATCTTATGGATATAGCGGCAAGATCGCTTAAGATAAAGAGAACTGTAATAACAAAGCTGCTGAACGAAGGCCTCTATCCTTATACCAAGAGATATCTGGGCACTCTCGACAATCATTTTTCGACTATAGGACTTGTAGGGATGAACGAAGCGGGGCTCAATGCAAACTGGATAGGTGCAGATATGACCGATCCTAAATGTCAGCAGTTCTCAAAGGATGTGCTCAATCATATGAGAGAGCGTCTTTCGGACTATCAGGAAGAATACGGAGATCTTTATAATCTTGAAGCAACACCTGCCGAATCCACGTCCTACAGATTGGCAAAACACGATGTTGAACAGTTCCCGGATATCATAACTGCGGCGGAGCCGGGAGGAGAGCCTTACTACACAAACAGCAGCCATATGCCTGTAGGATATACGGACGATATATTCACTGCTCTCGACGTTCAGGATGAGCTTCAGACACTTTATACATCCGGCACTGTGTTCCACGCATTTCTCGGAGAGAAGCTTTCTGACTGGCAGGCGGCGGCAAATCTCGTAAGAAAGATAGCGGAAAACTACAGACTTCCTTATTACACCATATCGCCTACGTATTCTATATGCAGAAACCACGGATATATCAGCGGAGAACATTTCACCTGTCCGGAATGCGGAGAAGATGCCGAGGTCTACAGCAGGATAACCGGGTACTACAGACCGGTGCAGAACTGGAATGCAGGCAAAACTCAGGAATATAAGGAAAGAAAAGAATACGATATAGAAAACAGCGTTCTGACTCATGAAAGACTTACGAGAAATGCAAACGATGGCGAAAACAGCGGCGCTGATGAAAACGTATCGCTTAATGAGGAAAACAGAACAATGATATTTGCTACGAATACATGTCCAAACTGCAGAATAGCTTACGGGTATCTTGATAAAGCAGGAGTGGATTATGAAAAGCTTATAGCGGATGAAAACGCCGAGCTCGTTGAAAAATACCAGATAACTCAGGCGCCTACTCTCGTAGTGAACAGCGGCGGAAAAGTGAGCAAGTACACAGGAGCAGGTGAGATCAGAAAGTTCGTAATGGAGCATCAGGGAGAACAACATGCATGATATTATGATAATCGGCGGCGGTCCTGCGGGACTGACCGCCGCTCTTTATGCAGCAAGAGCAGGAAAATCAGTTATAGTCATAGAAAAAAACAGTTACGGCGGGCAGATAACATTCTCGCCGAAAGTCGAAAATTTTCCGGCGGCAGGATCTGTATCCGGAATGGAATTTGCCGACAGACTTTTGGAGCAGGTCATGAAGTATCCCGTTCAGCTGGAACTTGATGAGGTTTTGTCTCTTGAAAAAAAAGAAAATATTTTTACGGTCAAAACTGCTTTCGGCTGCACCTTCGAAGGCAAAAGCGTTATAATAGCCACAGGAGCTGAGCCTAAAAAGCTGGGCATAGAAGGAGAGGACAGATTTACAGGAAAAGGAGTATCTTTCTGTGCCGTCTGTGACGGAGAATTTTACAAAAATAAAGATGTGGCGGTGATCGGAGGTGGAAATTCTGCGCTCCAGGAGGCGCTGTATCTTTCTGATATATGCCGCAAAGTAGTTCTGATACACAGACGAAACAGCTTCAGAGCAGATGATATTTTAGCTGAAGCTGTGCAGAAAAAAGTAAATATAGAGCTTATGCTGGAAAGCAGGATCAAAAAAATTTCAGGAAATGACACTCTTGAATATGTAACAGTATCACATATGAATGCAGCTCAAATCGAGGCCGCAGAAGAAACTATTTCGGTGAATGCTCTTTTCATAGCTATAGGCCACAAACCGAACACTGAAATATTTACAGAATATATTGATATAAATGATGACGGTTATATAAAAGCTGATGAAAACTGTGCCACGACTGCTCCCGGTATCTTCATTGCAGGAGACTGTCGCGACAAAAATGTGAGACAGCTTACCACAGCCGCAGCCGATGGAACAAATGCGGCGATCGAAGCGTGCAGATATATCGATGCTACCTTTTGACGAAAAGGATTATACCGGCGCCGGCAAGGGATATGAGCGCCATCAGCATGATGCAGGAGGTAAGGCCGAAGCTGTCCATCACGAAACCTAAAGTTATCCCTGCAAAGGAAGCTCCAATATAGGACCATCCGTTCACGATCCCTACGCCTGTACCTCCAAGTCTCGTTCCGAGGATATCTCCGGGAAGGTTGAAAAGGGGAGCCTGTACTCCCTGTATGCATCCTCCGGCGAGAAACAGCATAGCAGCCATGAAAAATACGCCGCCGTCCATATCCATCAGAAAATGTCCGAAAAAGTATATCGCCAAAAGACTGACGCCGCTGATCACAAATCCAGCGGTTATTGTCTGATAGCGGCTGCCTTTGAACACTGTATCCGATATATGTCCCAGGAGTATGGAGAAAAATGCGCCTCCCCAGTGCATCGCCGATGCAATTATCGTAGCAAGGAACAGTACCATTCCAAAACCGCCGCCTTCCTCAGGCGTTGTCAGTATCTTTATTATCCAATTTACGAGTCCCCATCTTACGAACTGACTGCATATCGTCGAAAGAGAAACGAGTATTATGAGTTTATTTCTCATAACATCCGCATAATCCTTTATGGTCACTTTTTCGCTTGAGGATTCATCCTCCCATTCAACTTCAAAACCATACTGCTGCGGCGAATCTTTCACGTATATGAGAAATACCACAGTCCATATCAGAAGAAGAAGTGCGGGTATCAGGAATGCGGCGCGCCATGAAAAATAAGATATGGCAAATCCCGCTACCGGATATATTATTATACCTCCCAGGAAAGCAAAGGCGTCAAAAAATCCCATGAAAAGTCCCCAGCGTTTTTTAGGTATCCACCTGAATAGTATGCTGCATCCCGGAGACCATCCCATGGCAAGTGAGAGTGCATTTACGGCCCAGCATATACAAAATGCTGCCATACTGCTGGAAAGGGCAAAGGCTGTATTGGCTGCCGTTGCGCCGACGGCTCCTATGAACATCAGCATTTTAGGACTGTATCTGTCGCCGAGATAGCCTGAAAAGAATTGTCCGGCTCCGAATCCGAGGGTGAATATGGTGAACAGTACGCCGAACTGAGCATTGTTCAAATCGAAGCTTTTCTGTATTTCATCCGTTGCCACTCCAAGGTTGTTATTGCATGTAAAATAAAAGGTATAGAGGGTTATCATGATGAAAAATACCTTTAACTGCAATGGATGATATTCGTTTTCTTTAAGCATGCGTGAATCTTTAGGCAGCATTTATCCTCCTATTTTTTAACGGCTCTGAATCCTAAAACAGGTATCATTTCATTGTCTATCTGGCGTCTGAACTCCTTTTCTCTGCCGGAAGTCTTGCCTATCAGCTTGCTTTCTGCAAATTTCATGCCGTTTTCTTCGATATTCTTTTTTATTTTAGGCAGACTCATGTTAGCAGGAATAAAATCAGGATGATCTTTTTTAAAATTCATTATACTTTTCGGAGCTTTTCCGTAATCTGTGAATATGCCTGCGACCATGCCTTTCTTTTTTATGAGGGGAGATATGTATCTGTACGGACTTTTATTGTATGTAAATATGCAGTTTACCGATGAGAAATCATCTGCATATATGTCTATACATTCTCTGCGAACAGGTATCTTATCCAAAGTTCCGGCAATAAATACGGTCTGAAAATCGAATTCCTTCATATACTTCTGCATCTTTGATATGCGTTTCAGGGATGGATCTATTATTACAAAGGTTGTATTCCTGCTGAATTCCTGACAGTATTTAAGGAGAAAATTGAATGTAAACGGCCCTGCCATGACTATACGGTGTTCATCTCCGGTCGGTATCTGATGATACATCCACATATATGCCTTATCTATCAATATCCTGTATTCTTTGCCGAATTCTTCGGTTATGGATACTACGGATTCTATGTTTTTAAAAGCTTTAAAAGGGGTGCTCTGTGTATATCCGTCACACAATATGACGCCGTCTTCTATATGGCTTTCATATCCGCATGCACAGGAAAGATCACCTGACGTGAGTTTATTGTTTGAAAGGCTTGCCGATTCGAGTCTCAGCGGAGAGCTGCATATCGGACAGTACATATAAGGTATGAATGTAAAAGGGATACCGTTGACGTCATCCTTGGCAGATTCGCATGAATGAGGAAGATTTTCTATTTCATAAGTCAGCTCTTTTATAGTATTTTTTATGCATTGATTCTTCTGTTCAAGCGCTTCCTTTTTATTTTTGAGTATGCTTGAAAAAATATCGAGTACGATTCTGTCCTTAAATTTCGATGTTTTTTCGAGAAAAAGAAGAAGCTCTATTTCTTCCAGGGAAAATGACAGTGATTTGTATCTTATGATTTTTTCCATGTCTTCCGCACAGGAATTGTTGAAAACATACTGATTATTTTTCCTTTCAGGCGTAAGGAGAGCGTGTTCTACATAATATCTTACGGTTGTAACATTTATATCGTATTTTCTTGCAAAATCACCGATTTTCATGTA
>UQNP01000123.1 GCA_900542385.1 uncultured Eubacterium sp. | reverse complement strand
GTTTATTGAAAAGTGAAAGGAGGTATATGGTTACAGACGACGAATATCTGCAATCATATAAATAAGGAATGGAAAAATTCAAAACAGAAAAATCAAAGGCTCTGTTCAACGAAACAAAAAAATATCTGGTTGACGGAGTAAGCAGTTCTTTTCATAAAGCTCATAATGAAGAATACCCCGTATGTATGACTCACGGAAAAGGAGCTCATATGTACGATGTAGACGGCAACGATTATATCGACTACGTGGCAGGTTTCGGACCTATGATCCTTGGATACGCTCCTGAAGCTGTAAATGCCGCCGTAAGAGATCAGCTTGAAAAAGGCTCGCAGTTCTCTGCTCCTACTGAAGATCTCTGCAAACTGGCCAAAAAGCTTGTCGACATAATCCCATGCGCTGAAATGGTAAGCTTCCAGAGCTCCGGTACAGAAGCAAACATGCACGCATGGCGTGTAGCAAGAGCTTCCACAGGCAAAATGAAGATAGTAAAATTTGAAGGCCAGTACCACGGCTGGGCTGATGAACAGAAAGTTACTATCGGCGCAGACAATATCGATGAACTCGGTCCTAAGAGCAACATAAGCAGGCTCATGAACACCGCAGGACAGAGAACTCACACCGCTGATGATATCATCCTCGCTCCTTGGAACGATGCTGAAACTCTTGAGAGCATCCTCAAAGAAAACAAAGATGATGTAGCGGCAGTACTTATGGAGCCTTACATGTGCGACGAAGGCCCTATCCTTCCTAAAGAAGGCTACCTGCAGCAGGTAAAAGACATGTGTGAAAAATACGGCGCACTCCTCATATTCGACGAAGTAATCACAGGTTTCAGACTTTCACTTGGCGGAGCTCAGCAGTACTTCGGAGTTACTCCGGACCTCGCTGTATTCGGAAAAGCTATCGCAGGAGGCTTCTCCCTTTCAATGATATGCGGAAGAAAAGAGCTTATGGAAAAAGTACATCCTTCCGGCACATTCAATGCAACTCCTATAGCTGTAGCTGCATCCCTTGCTACTATCGCTGAACTGGAAAAACCGGGTACTTACGAAAAGATAGATGCCCTTGGAAAGAAACTCACTGACGGAATCAAAGAGCTTGGAAAGAAGCACGGACTGAAAGTATACGCAAACCATCACAATGCTATCTGCCAGATGCAGATCGGTATAGACAGAGCTCCTAAAGACTATAGAGACTGTCTCATGAACGTAGATCAGGAAGCTTACGACAAACTCTTCCTGCTGGCAAGAGATTACGGTATAAGACTTACATCAGCAAGAGGAAGGATCTATCTTTCAACTGCTCACACAGAGGAAGACATCGACAAGACACTTGAAGTATTTGACTACGTTTTCCCTATGCTGAAAAAATAAAAACACGTATATCATTTTACATAAACAATCTTTTGAAATCGGGCCATAGCGATAATTTTTTCGCTATGGCTTATGATTATCCGGATATTTATACAGCTTAACAGTAAAGGTGATTTTATGAAAAACAATATGTTTACAAATAAAGAATTTATACTGTCTGTTATGGAAAGCTCCTACGACGGCATTTATATCACCGATAAAAACGGCATTACTATATACGTAAACAGCGCCTATGAAAAACTTACAGGCCACAGCAGAGCAGAATACATAGGCAGATCCATGTCAGAGCTCATAAACTCCGGCATAATGAAAGTGCATATAACGGACGATGTAATAAAGTCGAAAAAATCTATTACGGTCACAGAAAAACTTATTTCGGGAAAAAACGTCCTCATAACCGGCAACCCTGTATTCGACAATACCGGCGAAGTTATTGCCGTCATAACAAATGTCAGAGATATATCAAAAATAATTTCCCTTGAAAAGGAAGAAAAGCTTTCAAAGGAGATCATTTCTCATTACAGGCATCAATACTTCGATCCGTCAACGATAAATAACATAATATGCGAAAGTCCAGGCACCATATCTGTGTTCAATTTCGCCGCAAAAGTCGCTCCCAGAGACTCTACCGTGCTCCTCACAGGGGAAACAGGAGTCGGCAAAGAGATCGTAGCAAAGTACATACACTACAACAGTTTGAGGAAAAACAGCAATTATATCAAAATAAACTGCGGAGCCATACCCGAAAATCTTCTCGAATCAGAACTGTTCGGATATGTAGGCGGAGCCTTTACAGGAGCAGACCCTAAAGGCAAACCGGGCATGTTTGAAATGGCAAACGGAGGGACTCTTTTTCTGGACGAGATAGGTGAACTCCCGCTGAATCTGCAGTCCTCTCTCCTGCGCGTTCTTCAGGACGGAGAAATAACGCGGGTGGGAAGTACAGAAACACAAAAAGTAAATGTGAGAATAATTGCTGCTACCAACAGAGATCTCAAACATATGCTCAGCGAAAAGACCTTCCGCGAAGATCTGTACTACAGACTGAACGTAATCTCAATAAATATACCGCCTCTCAGAGACAGAAGAGAAGATATCCCATCTCTTGCAGAGCTCTTCATAGAAAGACTCAATTCAAAATACGGATGTAAAAAACAGGCTACAAGCGAGTTTCTCCTTTCACTTATGACAATGCCCTGGCCCGGCAATATACGGGAGTTGTCAAACTTCATAGAAAGACAGTTCATATTGAACGAAACCGATATACTGTCGAGTGTACAGAATACAGGCTTTCCGGGTGACGATCCCGAATCTGCCATAAACGAATACGGCAACTCGGCATTTAACGATCCCTCATCCTTTAATATGGATAAAGTAATATGTTCTGTCGAAGCTTCGCTCATGCAGACAGCTTTGAAACGAAGCAGAAACACTAATGAAGCCGCAAAGCTTCTCGGCATCAGTCAGCCTACTTTCTCACGCAAATACAATAAATACAAGAAAATAAATCTTCTTTGATATCAAAGAAATATTAAAAAAATTCAATATATCAATAATGATCCACCGGCTTGGCCGGTGGTATTTCTATGACAATAAGAAAAAAGGACATCCTGATGAATCTCAGGAATGTCCTTTTTTCACTTTTATGTTGTTTTTAAATAAAGCAATATTATCTTCTATGCTTCGGCTTTTTCTTCGCCAACGATTTCTTTTCTTGCGTATTCTTCACCGAATATGAGGTATTCTCTCTCAGCCTTGGTTATCTTGGCATAGCTGCTGTTTTTAACTGCTATAGCAAGGATGATACCTATTACAGTCCACAGAGCTACCATTATCCATTCCATTCCGCCAAGTCCGCCTGATGGGCTGAACGGCAGATAAATGCAGATGAAAAGACCTGAGCACACTATAGCGATCACGGCCATGAACTTTCCGAGAGGTGCCTTGAAAGGTCTCGGAGTATCAGGCTCATCATTTTTCAGTTTATAGAATGCGATAGCAGCGCAGAAGTAAGCAACTACAGTTCCGAAGGAGCTTGCATCTACGAACCATCCGAGTGCATTGCTTCCAAGGAATATAGAAGCAAGACCGAGAGCTCCTACGAGCAGAAGCGCAGCTGTAGGCGAGTTGTATTTAGGATGAAGTTTACCAAATACAGGAGGCAGCATTTTTGCTCTTGCCATAGCGAATATGATCCTCGTAGCTCCGATATACATAGCGTTCCAGCTTGTAAGTATACCGCCTATACCTGCTATTATAACGAAAGAACCGAAAATTTTCGAACCCATTACATAAGATGCGATATCTGCTACAGGAATAGTTGCAGATTCTCTGAAAGCTGCAGGCGCGCCAAATGCTGACCCGAGTATCATTAAAATATACCAGATGGCGCCCAATACGATAGCAAGAATTACCATGCTTCCTACCTGCTTCATCGGGATCTTCATATCTTCTACCGACTGAGGTATTACGTCGAATCCTACGAACATGGCAGGCGCTGCCATGAGTACGATAAATACTCCGCTGAATCCATCCTGGAACATCGGCTGTGCATTTGAAAAATCTCCCAAAGTCACGCCGCCAAAGAAGAAGATCAGTCCGCCTGCTACGAGAGCCAGTGCAGCGATAGTGTTTACGATTTTTGCAAAACTCATACCTATATAATTGCAGATGATAGTGAATATAGTTCCTGCAGCAGCGATCAGAACCCATGGGAGCGTCAGATCATAACCCTGCAGAGAATAGAGTACCGTCGCATTTTCAGTAAGCGATGGGAATAAATATTCAACCGCTGTACCAAATGCCGGACCTTCCCAGCAAGCTACCGCAACATAAGCAAACGCCATAGCCCATGCTGCGAACCAGCCAAACTTATATCCTCCGGCTCTGTATGCAAATACCAGTACACCTCCTGTCTGAGGTATCATCGGACAAAGCTCTGCAAAAGCCATACCTATAGAACAACATACCAAACCTGCTATAACAAATGCTACTATTGCACCGAGCGTACCTGCGGATGTTACCCAGCCGCCGGCTAACATTACCCAGCCCCAGCCTACTACCGAGCCGAAGGCGAATGCCCATATCTCGCCTCTTCCAAGGGTCTTGGCAAAAGTCTGGCGTTCCAAATTATTATTTTGATTACTCATACTTTTCCCTTTCTCTCTTTTCTTAATGATTACTTTTCCTACTTTGATAAAATAAATGTCAATTATAATAACTTTCTTTTGGCGCCTGTATATGTATAATGCAATATATATGCCATTTTTCGATAAAATCACACATATTTCGTTTTTTTCACAAAGGCCGAAACCCTGTATTTTCAACGGGTCTTTATTCTTTTGTGAATAATTTTCGCAAAATTTATTTTATTCTAAATTTAAAATTGGTTTATAATCCGTAAATGATTTGTCTATCATTCATATTTGAATAACATAAAAAAGCGGCTGCTTTGAAGCAGTCGCTTTCATGCGCTACATGCATTGCCCTGTTCACAGTATGGATCATCTTATCTATATCCCCAATCCTTTTTTTATAAGATCTACAGCATCATTGTAATTTTTATTGTTTATCAACAGAAATTTTGCCCTGTAGTCTTCCTGCATCAGACATTCAGACTGGCATCCGTTGATGAGCACCACCATGTCGCAAGCCACATCTGAATCCGGAGAATAATAAACAAACTCACAATCGTCTGCAAGCGACTTCTTTATATCGTCATACAACTCCTCTCTGTCAAAATAGCAATTGCATCCGCCACAGAACAAAATCCCTACTACATATTTACTTTTCATACATATACTCCTGCAAT
>UQNP01000122.1 GCA_900542385.1 uncultured Eubacterium sp. | reverse complement strand
GAAGTTAAGAAACCGAAAAAACCCCTTATATCTTACTATATAATAGCATTTCTTCTGCTCATGATGTTTAACTTCATGTTTATGCCGTGGATGTCGCAGCAGCAGATAAAGGATGTGGATTATGGAAGATTCGTATCCATGACCGAAAATAAAAAGATAGATACAGTTGAGATACAGCAGGATGAAAACGAGATCATGTTTACGGTCAAAGACAGCGATACTGTTTACAGAACCGGAATGGTGGAAGATCCGGGACTGACCCAGAGACTTTTGGATTCAGGCGCTGAATTCTCGGGAGAGATAAATAAGCAGACATCTCCTATGCTTACGATAATGCTCTGCTGGCTGCTGCCGATCGTTATATTCGCTATTCTTGGCCAGTATATGTCGAGGAAGATGATGAAGAATGCCGGAGGTCCGAATTCGATGATGTTCGGCATGGGAAAGAGCAATGCTAAAATATATGTGAAATCTTCAGAAGGTATAAGGTTTTCAGATGTAGCCGGTGAAGATGAAGCTAAGGAAAATCTTTCGGAAATCGTTGAATATCTTCATGACCCCGGGAAATATAAAGAGATAGGGGCAACTATGCCTAAGGGAATATTGCTCGTAGGTCCTCCGGGAACAGGAAAGACTATGCTGGCAAAAGCCGTGGCAGGAGAATCCAATGTACCGTTCTTTTCTATGTCAGGATCAGAATTTGTAGAAATGTTTGTTGGCATGGGGGCTTCAAAGGTCAGAGATCTCTTTAAGCAGGCAAAAGAAAAAGCTCCGTGCATTGTTTTCATAGACGAGATAGATGCTATAGGACAGAAAAGAGACGGGCGTGTCAGCGGCAACGATGAAAGGGAGCAGACCTTAAACCAGCTGCTTACCGAAATGGACGGTTTTGAGGAGAATACGGGAGTTATAATCCTGGCGGCTACTAATAGACCGGAATCGCTGGATCCGGCCCTTACGCGTCCCGGACGTTTTGACAGAAGGGTACCTGTAGAGCTTCCGGATCTTAAAGGAAGAGAGGATATACTGGAAGTACACGCTAAGAAAGTAAAACTTGAAAGTGATGTAGACTTCAAGAAGATCGCCAGAATGGCTTCGGGAGCATCCGGAGCAGAGCTGGCAAATATAATCAACGAGGCAGCGCTTAGAGCGGTACGAGACGGAAGAAACAAGGTGGCTCAGACGGACCTTGAAGAGAGCATCGAGGTCGTTATTGCGGGATATCAGAAGAAAAACGCGATCCTTACCGATGAAGAGAAGAAAAAGGTATCGTATCATGAGATAGGACATGCTTTAGTTGCAGCGATGCAGACGAATTCTGCTCCTGTACAAAAGATAACGATCGTGCCGAGAACATCGGGAGCTCTCGGATATACGATGCAGGTGGATGAAGGAAACCACTACCTTATGAGCAAGGAAGAGCTTGAGAATAAGATTGCAACGCTTACAGGAGGAAGAGCTGCAGAAGAAATAGTATTTGATTCCATATCCACAGGAGCTTCAAATGATATAGAGCAGGCCACAAAACTTGCAAGGGCTATGATAACCAGATACGGAATGAATGATGAATTTGGAATGGTGGCTTTTGAGACGGTAACAAATCAGTATCTCGGCGGGGACGCATCCCTTGCATGTTCGGCTGATACTCAGTCCGAGATAGATAAAAAAGTTGTTGATCTGATCAAGACACAGCATGAGAAAGCAAAGAAAATATTGGCAGATAATCGTGAAAAACTCGATGAACTGTCAGAATATCTCTATGAAAAAGAAACTGTAACGGGAGAAGAATTCATGGATATATTGAGAGGATAGTATATGGCAAAAAAAGGTAAAACAGTTTTCGTGTGTCAGGAATGCGGATATGAGAGCCCGAAATGGATGGGTCAGTGCATATGCGGTGCATGGAACACTTTCGTGGAAGAAAAAGTAGTGGATGTCGATGCAAACGATAAGAGAAGAAGGACTTCCGGAGCATTTAAGCGAGGCGGATCTGAAACCTCCGGAATGATCGATAAAGCTGCAGAGCCTGTAAAGTTGTCTGCGGTATCATCGGGGGAAAAAGAAAGACTGGACACAGGAATAGCGGAGCTTAACAGAGTTCTGGGAGGAGGGCTTGTGCCGGGCTCGCTGACTTTGATATCAGGAGAGCCCGGAATAGGTAAATCCACCATAATAATACAGGCTGCTTCCCATATAGCAAAAAAAAGCGGAACTGTGCTCTATGTTTCCGGAGAAGAATCGGAAGAGCAGATAAAGATCAGGGCAGACAGAGTGTGCGGGGAACTTTCAGATGATCTTCTGATCCTTTCGGAGACTAATATAGACAGTGTAAGTGAGATATGCGCACGTATAAAACCTGCTTTTCTCATAATAGATTCCATACAGACGATGTATACTTCTGATATGGAGTCATCTCCGGGCAGCGTTTCGCAGGTACGCGCCTGCGGAAATGAGCTGATGAGGATAGGAAAAACGGGAGGCATACCTGTATTCATAGTTGCCCATGTTACAAAGAGCGGCGACCTGGCGGGACCGAGGATACTTGAGCATATGGTGGATTGCGTCCTCAGCTTCGCAGGAGACAGGAGCCACGAGCTCAGGATATTGAGAGCTCAGAAAAACAGATTCGGCACGACGAGCGAGATAGGAGCCTTTGAAATGGCTGAGTCTGGACTTGTGGAAATAGAAAACCTTTCGGGAACTCTGCTCGAAGAGATGGACAGGGAAAGCGAAGGGTCTGCGGTAACTGCCGTATATGAAGGCACCAGACCCCTTGTGCTGGAGGTGCAGGCGCTTACATCGCCTACTAATATAGGATTTGCACGAAGGACGGCTATCGGTGTGGAAAACTCACGTTTGAATATGATACTGGCTGTACTGGAGAAAAAGATGGGAATGTCTATGATAAATCAGGATGTCTATGTGAACATAGTAGGAGGTATAAGGCCGGAAGGGACGTATACCGATCTTGCAGTCGCTGTAGCTATATATTCTTCCTATAAAGGGAAAGCCGTAGGCAGCAGAACGATATCCTTCGGAGAGATAGGACTCACGGGAGATCTGAGAGCGGTCCAAAACAGTGAGAAGATAGTGAGAGAAGCAGCGCGCCTTGGATTTGAACGGATAGTTTTGCCTGTTAAAAACGCCGAGAGAGCAGGTAAAGTGATTAGGGAGATAAACGCTGAGAGAGCGGATGAAGGTGAAAAAAGCATAAAGGTAAAAGGAATAAAGAATATAACGGAGATAAAAGAATTATTTTAGACATTTTAAATACTGCCGTATCAGGCAGTATTTTATTTTGTATTAAAATTATCGTTAAAAGAACCTCTCAAAGAACTCTTTGAAAGTTATGGGTTCCTGTAGCGCTTCCTGCATTACAAAAGCGGCAACGCCGGCAGTTGCAAGTATAAGCAGAAATATGAACAATATAGTTCCTATGATTTTTCTCATTTGTAGATCCTTTTTGATAAAAGAGCCGTCATATGGTTATGACGGCTCTGCAATTGATGTAACCGGTAATTTTCCTTAGAATATCCAGGAAACTACGAACAGGAGGATAGCAAATGCTGCGAAGCAGTATGCGATGATTCTCCATCTCTTGTACTGTCTGTCCAGCTGAGCCTTCTCTTCAGGAGTAGGGTCGGCAGTAGCCAGAGCAAGAGCTTCAACGTCAACGGATTCCTGAGGTATAGGTTTGTTGCGTACAAAGATAATATAGTATACTATCGCGATTGCATCCCATACTATATTGTACCAGATTGCTACCGGATCGTATGCCAGTATCAGCAGTATAGCGAAGCATATGATGCTGAACCAAGCACCGAATACTCCTCCAGGACATTTCCAAGGTCTCTTAAGTTCAGGCTCTTTTTTGCGAAGTGCAAGGAAGGACCAGAAACCTATTATGTATGCCTGGATCTGGTTGTATGAGCACATGAGCGCTACAATTTTTATTGAGCCCGAAAGGATAAAGAATATACCCAGTATACCGCAAAGAACTACAGCACGGTGAGGGCTTCTGTATTTATCATGTACTTTACCGAAATATCTAGGGAAGTTTCCATCTTCCGACATGATGTATATATATCTGGCAGGACCTGCAATACAAGGATTCATTGTCGAGAAGTCGCCTCCGAGAGTGATGCCCAGACAAAGGATTACAAGAGGCAGGCCTACGATTCCCGCATACTGCATCGCATCTGCATAAGGAGCGGCTGATGTGTAGAGGTCAGGAATGTGTTCCGACGGAGTAAGTGCACACAGGAACCACTGGAAAAGCAGATTAACTGCAAGTACGCAGAAAGGCGATATCAGAAGAGCTCTCGGCAGAGTTATCTGCGGGAACTTGACTTCTGAGCCCATACCTACGATTGTTTCATATCCGAAGAAGCACCAGAGTACCAGAAGTACAGCCTGAGCAAACGCATTTACTTCAGCAGGGATTCCTACTCCGGCAACGAGTTCTGTAACGCTTGAGAAATCAGCTTTTGCAAGTACCGTTGCAAACCATACGAGGGAGCATGCCCAGAAGAAGAACATGAAGAAGTTCTGCGTTTTGCCGTTCATCTCTATTCCTCTGTAGGATATGAATGTGAAGAGTATGAACAGTGCTATAGCCGGGAGTGTCCTCCAGAGGAATACGTCTGTAGGCACATTGCCGGCAAAGTAATCTATAAGTGAGTAATTGTTGTTATCGATAGGAACATTGAGTCCGAGAGCGCTGAGCAGTCTGCAGAAATAGTTTGAGAAAGCCATAGCTTCAGAAGCTCCGATACCTATCTGTGCCAGAGTGTAGTTCCAGCTTTCAAATACGGCAACAGGACGGTTGATAGCCCTCTTGGCGTATGAATATGTACCTCCGGCAAGCGGCAGAGCCGCACCCAGTTCACCGTATATAGCGCAAGGATACAGTATGAGCACGAATGAAATCAATGATGCAACGATTACGGTACCGCCCATAAGTCCGACGATCTGTGAGCCTACGGTGAACAGACCTACGCCGATTACAGCTCCGGCTGTAATAGTGACGCATTCAGGAAGACCCAAAGATCTGTTTAGCGTTTGGGTGTTTTTGGCATTATTGTCCATAAAAAACCTCCTTAAAACTATAATTGTAATATTTTTTACAGGATTCCCTGTGTGTTATCATACAAAAAAACAGAAGAAATTTCTACCCCTACATCTGAACCAGCATCACATCTTTT
>UQNP01000121.1 GCA_900542385.1 uncultured Eubacterium sp. | reverse complement strand
GATATAATAAACAAAATAGGAATGTTCAGAAGACAGATATATCTTGATAAAAAAACCAGCTAAATGATAGTACAACAGAGCGTTGAAAGTTGCCGTATTTTGATGTAGGATATAGGTGTTTGGATATGACTGCATGATACTTGTTGGAATAAACTAAAGTCTCCTTTAATACTATTAAATATAGTTCTTTTAAGGAGAGGGATACCAATGAGAAACAGAAGACGTTCGAGAAGTCTGAAAGTAAGCAGGAACAGAAAGGTCAAACCCAACTATACGCCTGTAATAGTGATCTTGTGTCTTTCCATAGGATGCGGATATGCTACGGCAAAATATGTAGTAGAGCCGGTCGTGAATTATGCTCCGCAAGTGGCGGAAAGATTCTCGCAGGAGGAAGAAAGCAGCGATAATGAAACGGCTGATAAAAATGATGAGAATACAGGAGGCAGTATAGTTGAAGATGGTGTTGAAGCTGAAAACAGCGGAAAAGTGAAAGGATATGCTCTTCAGTTTGGCTGTTATTCGGACAAAGCATCCGCCGACAGCGCTCTTTCGTCATTGGGGATCGAAGGAGCTACGGTGATCGAGCAGGAGGATCTGTATAAAATAATAGGCGAGATATATGATAAAAAGGATGAGGCAAGATCTGCTCTTGGTGATCTGCCTGAAGGCACGAGTGCTTTTGTGACTACGATATACGAGTAATATCCAAAGACGAAACAATAACGATGATTACGGCAGAGGTTGATCTATGATACCACTATCGACGAGAATGAGACCTTCAAAGCTTGAAGAATTTGTCGGACAGACGCATTTCATGTATGAAGGCTCTCTTTTTTACAATTCCATAAAAAACAAAACTTTTGATTCGGCTATATTCTTTGGACCGCCGGGTACCGGCAAAACTACTCTTGCAAGGATAATAGCGCGGGAGATGGACAGCAGTTTTGTAGAAATAAACGCATCAACTACCGGAATAAAAGATCTTAAAAGCATCCTGGAAAATGCATCTGTAAGATTTTATGGCCTGATGAAGGAAACGACGTTTTTATATGTCGATGAAGTGCACAGATGGAACAAGCTTCAGCAGGATTCTCTGCTAAAAGCTATAGAAGAGGGTATAGTGAAGTTTATAGGCAGTACTACAGAAAATCCGTATTTTTCAATAAACAACGCTATATTAAGCAGAGTCGGCAACATATACGAGTTCAAGCGGCTTGGAGATGATGAAATACTTGAGATACTCAAAAGGACCTTATCTGATAAGGATAGAGGCTTTGGATGTCTGGACATCCAATATGATGATAATGCGCTGAAAACTTTGGCTCAGATGAGCGGAGGCGACTGCCGGATGGCTCTGGATTCGCTGGGTTTTATCGTGGACAATCTGTCTGAGGGAATGATGATCGATCTTGATATCGTTTCGGAAGCCACTCAGAGACAAGTAACTTTTTTCGATAAAGAAGAGGACAAATACAATCTTTTATCAGCGCTGCAAAAGTCCATCAGAGGAAGTGATGTAGATGCGGCGGTACATTATCTTGCAAGACTGCTGGAAGGCGGAGCGGATATAATGATGATAGGAAGAAGGCTTCTTGTGATGGCCAGCGAAGATGTGGGCATAGCGTATCCAAGCGCGATATCTGTTGTAACTGCATGTGTACAGGCAGCTCAGATGGTTGGAATGCCTGAAGCGAAGATAAATCTTGCGCAGGCGACTGTGCTGCTTGCATCGTGTCCGAAATCTAATTCTGCGATCATGGCTCTCGAAAGGGCGTCAGCCGATATAAGATCGAAGAAAATAGATGATGTTCCGTCTCATTTAAAAGATGCTCATTACAGCGGAGCAGGGAAGCTTGGACGCGGTATCGGATATAAATATCCTCATGATTACGGTGGATATGTTACTCAGCAGTATCTGCCGGACAACCTTTACAATGAGGGAGTAAAATATTATATTCCTACTGAAAACGGCAGTGAAGCGTCGTTTAAAAAATATCTTGAAAGTTTGGAGCGTATAGATGAAAGAAATAAGAAGGGCTGAAAACGCAGGGTTTTGCTTTGGTGTAAAACAAGCTATAGAAAAAGCGGAAAAAGCAGCGGAAGAAAGCAGCGGAAAGATCTATTCGATGGGCTCTCTCATACATAATGAAAGAGTTACTGAAGATCTGAAGAAAAAAGGAATAGATGTGATCGAATCGCTGGACGAGATACCGGATCTCGAAGAGGGAGTTAAAGTTATAATAAGATCACACGGAGAGGGAAAAGTATTTTACGAAGAAGCCGAGTTAAAGAACATAGAGCTTGTGGATGCGACGTGTCCGTTTGTGGCGAAGATACATAAACTTGTGAACAATACGGAAAAACAGGTGATAATAGTTGGAGATGAAAAGCATCCGGAAGTGCTGGGGATATCAGGATGGTGCAGGAAACCGGCAATCGTTGTGAGCTCAAGATCAGACGCAGAGAAAGTCGAAGAAGATGATCTTTTTATAGTTACGCAGACTACGATAAGAGAGAAAACTCTCAGCGATGTTTTAAGCGTTTTTGATGAAAAAAACAAGTCTTATCAGGTCAATAATACCATATGCAGCGCGACTGCAAAACGACAGAAATCATGTGAAGAACTGGCGGCGGATTCAGACCTTATGATAGTTATTGGAGGAAGGCATAGTTCCAATACAAAGAAATTGTATGAAATTTCTAAAAAAAATTGTGCTAACAGCTATTTTGTTGAAAATATTGATGATTTACCGTTGAAAGAACTTAAAAAATGTAATAGAATAGGAATAGCGGCGGGTGCCTCGACACCCGAATGCACAATTAAGGAGGTTATTGCCAGAATGAGTGATGTAACACTTGAAAACAACGAACTTAACATGAATGATCTTATGGATGAAATAGAAAAATCCCTGAGATTGCCAAGAGGTGGCGAAATCGTCACAGGAAAGGTGCACCAGGTTACGGATAAAGAAGTTATCGTAAACTTAGGATGCAAGAAAGATGGTATTCTGCCTATCTCAGAAGTGAGCCTTGAAGAGGGACAGACTTTAGCAGATGCCTTCAAGGTTGATGACGAAATACAGGCGAAGGTCATCAAAACAGACGACGGAGACGGTGGAATCTTACTTTCAAAGAAAAAGTTAGAAATCAGTGCCAACTGGGATGAAATAGTTAAGGCATTTGAAGATAAAACAGTTCTTGAAGTCAAAGTAACGAGACCGGTAAACGGCGGAGTTATTGCTGAATACAAAGAAGTTTCCGGATTTATTCCTCTTTCACAGCTTTCAGATCATTATGTGGAAAATGCTGAGGAATTTATAGGACAGACTATGGAAGTCAGAGTATCCAGAGTCGATCAGAGAAGAAACAGAGCTGTATTTTCTCATAAGCTTTTCCTCAATGAAGAAAAGGAAAAGCTCGTAGCAGAAATATGGGAAAACCTCAATGTTGATGATGTAGTTGAAGGTACTGTAATGAGATTTACTGATTACGGCGCATTCGTTGACATCGGAGGCATTGACGGACTTCTTCATATATCGGAAATATCATGGGGAAAACTCAAGCACCCTCAGGAAGTTCTCAGCATAGGTCAGAAGATCAATGTGAAAGTACTTTCGATGAACGAAGAAAAAGGAAAGATCTCTCTTGGCCTCAAACAGAATCAGCCTGAGCCATGGAGCGTGATCGATGAAAATTATCAGGTTGGCCAGGTTATCGAAGGCAAGGTTGTACAGATTAAAGAATACGGAGCATTTGTTGAACTTGAGCCGGGTCTTGACGGTCTTGTACATATTTCGGAAGTTGCTCACAAGAGAGTTGGAAATATCAACGATGAGCTTGAGATCGGACAGGTCGTAAAAGCTAAGATCCTTGAGATAGACAAAGAGAGAAAGAGAATCAGTCTCAGCATCAGGGAAACTATAGATCCGCCGATGGAAGATGAAAAGGAAGCGGCACCTGAAGAAGAGATTCCGGTAAACAGTGATGAAGCTGATGTACCTGAAGATATGGCTGCTGAAGCCGTAGAGGAAGCTGAAGAAAAGGCTGAATAGTATAAGGTTGATTTTAAAAAGTATCGATAAGCGGCAGAATATGCCGCTTATTTTTCTATAGAGAAAGTAAAGGGAAGATCCAGGAGAATACTATGAAAAAAATTCTTGTTAGTCAGTGCCTTTTTGGAGGAGATCCTGTAAGGTATGACGGAAAATCCAAGGAAGAAACAGATCCAAGATTCGTCAAATGGAAAGCAGAAGGCAGATTTGTTCCCGTATGTCCTGAAGTCTTCGGAGGTCTGCCGGTTCCGCGTGCTGACGCGCAGAGAAAAGGGGAGATGGTAGTATCGCGCAGCGGTGTGGATGTTACCGAAGAATATTTAAAAGGAGCTGAAGAAGCTCTTAGATTAGCGAGGGAAAATGATGTTATCTGCGCTTTGATGAAAGAAAAAAGTCCCTCGTGCGGCAGCAGCAGGATATATGATGGGAGTTTCAGCGGCAAGCTGATAGAAGGCCAGGGATTGGCGACAGAGCTGCTTAGAAAAAAAGGATTTAGAGTGTTTTCAGAGGAGCAGATTGATGAGGTGGAGGAACTTATTGCAAGAGAAGAGGGAAAGTGCGGCGAAAAGCATGCTGATGAAAAAAGCAGTGCAGAAAAATCAAATAATACAGGCCGCAACATAGTTCTGATAGGTATGCCTGCATGCGGTAAAAGCGTTACAGGAGTCGTTCTTGCAAAAAGTCTCGGAATGAATTTTGTCGATACCGACCTGATAATACAGGAAAATGAAGGGAAGTCACTTCAGAGAATAATAAATGAAGAGGGTATAGAAGCCTTTAAGCGTGCAGAAGAGAAGACACTTCTGTCTTTGGATCTGAAAAATACGGTGATAGCTACAGGCGGAAGCGCTGTATATTATCCTTCGGCTATGGAACATATGGGAGATAACGGCATAATCGTATATATTGAAGCGGATATCGAGGAAATCAAAAAGAGACTTAAAAATATAAAGACCAGAGGGGTAGCTATGAGTAAAGGTCAGAGTATAGATGAGCTTTATGAAATCAGAAAGCCTTTTTATGAAAAGTATGCAGATGTCACTGTAAAATCAGATAAAAGATCGATGGAGGTAACTGTAGAAGATATTATAAAATCTCTTGGGAACAAAGTATCCTGCGGATATTAAGCAATAAAAAAGAGAAATAAAAAAGCTGTCATATTAGACCGGGCTTTTAGCCTGGCGGGTGTGACAGCTTTTTTGTATAAGCGAAAACCCCGTGTTGGACACGGGGTTCAAAAGACGCTATGCGTTTGCTCAATAGTTCTCAAAGAGTTAA
>UQNP01000120.1 GCA_900542385.1 uncultured Eubacterium sp. | reverse complement strand
TTGCCCAGATAGCTCAGTTGGTAGAGCAGAGGACTGAAAATCCTCGTGTCCTTGGTTCGATTCCGAGTCTGGGCACCACTTATGATGAAAGATAGCCTCTTGCTGACGTTGGTCTGAGGGGTTATTTTTTTTATGTCCTTTGTGGCAAGTAAAGGAGGGCAAATGGCTCAGTTATATTACAGATACAGCACGATGAATGCTGGTAAATCCATAGAAGTGATAAAAGTCGCTTACAATTACGAAGAACGCGGCAAACGCGTGCTTGCTCTTGTGCCGGGTGTTGATGACAGATACGGCAAAGGCATGATAACTTCGAGGATAGGACTGAGCAGAGAGGCAACGATAGTGGATGATGACACCAATATCCTGGAGATTTTCATGCGCGAAAACAACAGGGAGCCGGTAGATTGTGTCGTAATAGATGAATGTCAGTTCCTGAAAAAACATCATGTGGAAGAACTCGTTGAGATCGTTGACAGCTTTAATATACCGGTTTTGGCTTATGGATTGAAAAACGATTTCAGAAATGAGCTTTTTGAAGGATCATATTACATGCTTGTATATGCGGATAAGATAGAGGAAATAAAGACTATCTGCTGGTGCGGCAGAAAGGCAACTATGGTTGCGAGAGTAGTGGACGGAAAATTCGTGAAAAGCGGTGAGCAGATAGTAGTAGGTGGAAATGATATGTATGTGTCTCTGTGCAGGAGACATTACAATGAAGGTCGTCTTGGCCCTAAAGAGTAGGACGGGGCAAAATGCAACGATATCATCGCGAAAACTGGTTTTAGCTGCATTGCGATGAAAATCAAAGGATATTTTTTCGTTTATTTTCGCTTAAAAAATAGAATTTAAGAAAATACGAGAAGCTAACGGCAAAAAAGCTTAAGGCTTTATCGTATGATAAATTAAAAAGGAAAACACGCGGCATATCAGAGAAGTCTGCCTTGCCACGTGTTTTTTTCACGCATTTTTTTATGTATGCTGTTTAGTATCGTCCTTTTTTTATAGCTCCATTCCGGGGATATCAGTATATTACGCGGAGCATCTGCGGATATGCGGTGTACAGTGATTTCCGGAGGGATCAGTTCGACGGCGTTTATGAGCAGATCGGTATATTCGTCTATGGAGCTGAAGGATACATATTCCGGATGAGTTTTTTCCATAGCAGAGCCTTTTACCAGGTTTAGCATATGGAGTTTTATTCCGAAGATGTTTTTTTGACATACGTATTTTACTGACTGCAGCATCATATCTTTCGTTTCATTAGGCAAACCGAGTATGAGATGTGTGACAGCACGTATATCGTTTGAATTAAGTTTCGTCAAGGCGTTTTCATAATCATTTAGGGTGTAAAGCAGATTCATTTCTGATGCCGTTTTTTCATGTATGGTCTGCAGGCCCAGTTCTACCCATAGGAAAGTTCGTTTGTTCAGGTCTGAAAGCAGATTCATGACATCACCGGGAAGACAGTCGGGTCTTGTAGATACGGCAAGTCCGACGATACCGGGGTGCGAAAGTGCGCGGTCAAATTTTTCCCTAAGCTCATCTGCGGGGGCATAAGTATTCGTATGACTTTGGAAATAGGCGATGTATTTTGCATCAGGCCATTTGTCTGACAGAAGCTGTATTTGTCTGTCGAGATCTTTGTCTATATTGCCGGAGCCTGATGAAGTTTCACCGGAACCTTCTGCAGAGCAGAAAGCGCATCCGCCGTAGCCTTTGCTTCCGTCTCTGTTGGGACAGGTGAAACCTCCATCAATGGACAGTTTTACAACCTTAGATCCGAATCTGTTTTTCAGATAAGTATTTATCGTGTTTATCCTAAGCTCTTGTCCGTCTGAGCTGTCGAATATAATAGGATGTCTTTTGTTATCCATTTTTGTATTACCTTTCAAACATGTCTGTGTTTGTATATTTTAACATGGTATTCATTTTCACAGACATAAATATATGATATAATAAACCGTTAATATCATAAATGTCAAACAAGGGGTTGTCTTTATATGACTGAAGGTAAAAAAACAAAATATGTATCTTCGTACGTGGAGTGTGAAAAGAACAGATGCGGCGACTTTATCCCCGGAGATGATTTTCAGAAGGAAATAAAAAAGATACCGCTTTTACTGCACAGCTGCTGCGGTCCATGCAGTACGGCTGTTGTGGAGAGACTTGCCGACGAATTCGATGTGACGGTATTTTTTTTCAATCCATGCATTACCGATGAATCTGAGTATCAGAGGAGACGAAAAGCTCAAATAGACTTCATAGAAAAGTTCAATGAAGAAAATATCGGAAAATGCAGGATATCCTTTAAAGAAGGGGATTACAGGCCGGGCAGTTTTCTTAAACTGACAGAAGGGATGGAGGAAGAACCTGAAGGTGGAAAGAGATGCAGTTTATGTTTTGCTCAGAGACTTGAGAAAACGGCAGAAACGGCAAAGATGACAGGATATGACATATTTGGCACGACTCTTACGGTAAGCCCGCATAAAAATTTTACATTGATTTCTGAGATAGGCAGGAAGCTTGCTCTTAAGTACAGTCTTTCTTTTCTCGACAGGGATTTTAAAAAGAAAAACGGATTTGCAAGGTCTGTAGAACTTTCAAAAAAATACGGACTTTACAGACAAAATTACTGTGGCTGCAAATATTCTGAAAGGTAGGAGGATGAGTAGAATGGGAAAGTTAACAGTGCCGGCTGATTATACACCGGTAATAGACTATATGGAAAGTCAGAGAGCCATAAAAAAAATAAAAGATTTCTTTCAGCAGGAGTTGGCTTACGGGTTACAGCTAAGGAGAGTATCAGCACCGCTTTTTGTGGCACCGGAAACGGGTCTTAATGATAATTTGAACGGAGTTGAGAGAACTGTAGAATTCACCGTTAAAGATCTGGGTGAGAAAAAAGTAGAAATAGTACAGTCGCTGGCTAAATGGAAGAGAATGGCTCTTGGAAAATACGGATTCAAGCCGGGTACGGGTCTTTATACGGATATGAATGCCATAAGACGTGATGAGGAGCTGGACAATTTACATTCCATATATGTAGATCAGTGGGACTGGGAAAAAGTAATAGAAAAAGAAGACCGGACTGAAAAATATCTGAAAGAAACGGTCAGGACGCTGTACAATGCGCTTAAAAATCTCAATGATTATGTAAACAGACTCTATAGGGAATTGAAAACAGATCTGCCGAACGAGATATTCTTCATAACGTCTCAGGAACTTGAAGATATGTATCCTGATAAAACTCCAAAGGAGAGAGAAGATGCTATTGCTGAAGAAAAAAGAGCTGTGTTTATAAGCAAGATAGGCGGAACTTTGAAATCGGGAGAGAAACACGACGGCAGAGCTCCGGATTATGATGACTGGGAGCTTAACGGAGATATAATACTTTGGAACGATATTTTAAAACATGCTTTTGAGATATCATCCATGGGGATAAGAGTGGACGAGGAGGCTATGGAAAGACAGCTTTCGTCAGCGGGAGCAGACGAAAGACGTTCAATGGAATTTCATAAGATGATACTCAATGGAGAGCTTCCTTATACCATCGGCGGAGGTATAGGCCAAAGCAGATTATGTATGTATTTTCTCAGAAAAGCGCATATAGGAGAAGTGCAGGCATCAATATGGCCTGAAGATATGATCGAGGAGTGCAGAAAGAATAATATTTTTCTGCTTTAAGATATGAAATACGCCAGTATAGTTATAGATAACAGGAGCGATAATACTGATCGTCTGTATACATATGGCTGCGGAGATCTGAAAGTTGCATCGGGAGATAAAGTATATGTGCCTTTTTCAAGAAGCAACAGTCTAAGGGAGGCCTATGTGGTTTCTGTGGAAGACGATGCTCCTGATGATGTGAAGAAAAGGCTGAAATATATAGAAAAAGTTGATAAGGATGTTTCTCTCAGCAGTGAAATGCTCAGGACGGCTTTATGGATGAAAAAGAGGTATATATGCCGATATATAGATGCTATCAACTGTTTTACGCCTGCAGGAGAAAAAGCAAAACGTCGTGCTGTGAAAGATCCGCTTGAAGGTGTGGAAGAAGAGACAAGCAGAGCGGAGCATCTCACGCAGCAGCAGGAAAATGCCTTAAGGCAGATAAACGATGCAGTCGAAAAGAGAGAACACGGCAGATTTCTTCTTCACGGCGTTACAGGAAGCGGGAAGACAGAGATATATATACGAGCGGCGGAAGAGGTCTTGAAGCAGGATAGGTCAGTAATAATACTTGTTCCTGAGATTTCTCTTACAGGAC
The DNA here is from genome assembly GCA_900542385.1 of uncultured Eubacterium sp. Taxonomy (GTDB): domain Bacteria; phylum Bacillota; class Clostridia; order Peptostreptococcales; family Anaerovoracaceae; genus Lentihominibacter; species Lentihominibacter excrementavium. The sequence continues at coordinate 1,099 of UQNP01000120.1, read as the reverse complement.
AGATAATAGAACGGTTCACCGGAAGATTCGGAAGCGAAGATGTAGCGGTGCTTCACAGCAGGCTCAGTGCAGGCGAGAGATACGATCAGTGGAAAAAGATCAAGGACAGCAGAGCAAAGATAGTTATAGGGGCAAGATCAGCGGTGTTCGCACCACTTGAAAATATAGGACTTATCGTAATAGATGAGGAGCATGAGACGACGTACAAGTCCGATCATACGCCTAAATACGATACTATAGAGGTGGCACTCAAGAGAATGCAGGATAAAGATAACCGAGGAGTACTTATCCTGGGAAGCGCGACACCATCCATAGTTACGTACAGCAGAAGCGAGGATGGCATATACAGTTTAATAAAGCTTACAGAAAGATATAATAAAGTGAGTCTTCCGGACATCAGCGTAGTGGACATGCGAAAGGAATTGAAAAACGGGAACAGATCCATAATAAGCATGAGACTGCGAGCGGAAATGGAAAAGTGCCTTAAGAGCGGCAGACAGGTCATACTGTTTCTGAACAGAAGGGGGTATTCCACGTTTATATCATGCAGGATATGCGGTTACGTGGCAAAGTGCCCTCACTGCGGACTCTCATTAACGTATCATAAATCGGAAGACAGGATGCTATGTCATTACTGTGGACATACAGAAAGAATACCGCACAGATGTCCTGAATGCGGGAGCGAATATATAAAGTATTTCGGAAGCGGTACGGAAAGACTTGAAGAGACCGTAAGAGAGATGTTCAGTGAATATGAAACGGCACGCATAGACCTTGACACTGTCAGAAAAAAAGGCGAACTTACTAAAAAACTCAAAGCTTTTAAAGACGGCGTCACTGATATCCTTATAGGTACTCAGCTCATTGCAAAAGGCCTCGATTTCAGAAATGTCGGGCTTTCAGGGATAGTGTCTGCAGATGTTTCTCTGAATATACCGGATTTCAGATCGGCGGAAAGAACTTTTCAGCTTATAACGCAGGCAGCAGGCAGAGCGGGCAGAGGCGATGATGCAGGCAGTGTGATAGTACAGACCTACAATCCTGATAACTATGCGGTGAAATTTGCAGCGTCTCAGGATTATGAAGGGTTTTATAAGAC
>UQNP01000119.1 GCA_900542385.1 uncultured Eubacterium sp. | reverse complement strand
GTCTTTTTGTATATCCACCATAACTGGAGTCGCCCCCACATGGCATATGACACTACAAGTTGCTGTATAGGTATAAGCCGGTATGATCACTTCATCTCCTGGACCAATTCCCAATAATCTTAAAGTCATTTCCATAGCCGCAGTGTCCGAACTTAAACACACAGCTTTTTCATTTCCAATATAATTAGCTATCTCATTTTCAAATTTTTTAGTTTTCGGCCCTGTTGTTATCCAGCCTGATTTTAGAGTTTCTACCACCGACTCTATCTCATTTTGAGAAATATCCGGAGGCGAAAACGGAATATTCATCATTTTCAATTCAATCTCCTATTGCGGTCTGTATGTATCACAGACTTTTTCAATCTCATGCTTTATATCTTTTATATTTTTCTCAGCTTCTTTTATAAGTATATCAAGCTGCTTCATAAATTTTTTGCTGTCAATATCAATTGGCTTTCCTATATATATCAAATCATTCGATGTGTTTTGTAGCCCCTCTTCTGCCATCAGAAGTTCCTCATAAAGTTTCTCACCGGGACGCAGTCCTACTATTTCGATCTTTATATCTCTATCGGGAACATATCCCTTCATTTTTATCAGATTTACAGCCAGATCATATATCTTTACAGGTTGTCCCATATCGAGGACGAATATCTCTCCTCCTTTAGCCATCAACCCAGCCTTGAGCACCAGCGATACCGCTTCGCTCACAGTCATAAAAAATCTCGTTATCTCCCTATGGGTAAGTGTTATTGGTCCCCCTGCTTCTATCTGCTTTAAAAACAGTGGAATCACTGAGCCGTTGCTTCCAAGAACATTTCCAAAGCGTACAGCTACAAACTCCGTTTCCGATATCTTGTCGTAAGTCTGTACAATCATTTCACATATTCTCTTAGTTGCACCCATAACATTAGTCGGCCGTACAGCCTTATCTGTGGATATCAAAACAAAACGCTTCACACCATACTTATCTGAAAGCTTGGTCATATTAAGCGTCCCTTTACAGTTGTTTTTAACAGCTTCATTAGGGGAATACTCCATAAGCGGTACATGCTTATGAGCAGCAGCATGGTATACAACATCAGGCTTATATTCTTTGAATATATTTTCCATCCTGTCATAATCGCGCACCGAAGCTATTAGAACATACACATCTGCATCAGGATAATACCTTTGAAGCTCCATTTGAAGCTCATAGGCTCCGTTTTCATAAATATCAACTATTATCAGCTTACCCGGTCCGTTGGCTATGATCTGTCTGCATAATTCGGAACCTATAGTCCCTCCGCCTCCTGTCACCATAACAGTTTTTCCTGATACGAATTCAGCAAGCTCAGGATTTTCTATGACTACAGCTTCTCTTCCAAGCAGATCCTCATAATTGACTTCTCTTACAGTCTGGCTAAGCGATGAAGTAAGGCTTGAAGCTATCGCAGGAAGTCTCTTAAGCCTTGCATCTGTCTCCTGACATATATTTAGTATCTCCCTTATAGTCATTGGTGATGCAGAAGGAATAGCTATTATTATCTCATCTATATTGTATTTTTTAGCCATATAAGGTATATCGCTGCGATTTCCTACGATAGGAATACTGTGTATATATTTACCCTTTTTCGCTGGATTATCATCTATAATACATACTACCTTTGAATCCCCCGGACCATACTGCAGCTCTTTTATTAGAAGAGATGCTGCAGAGCCCGCACCAACGATCATAACGCGCCTTATATCCCCGGTCTTTTCATACTTTTTTCTAAACTGCCTGAAAAGTCTCACCGAAACTCTCGAGCCAGCTAAAAGTATAAACAAAAAGACCCAGTTGAATATATAAAAACTCCTCGGCATAGCAACTTGCATCAAAAGCCTGTATACTACATATAAGGCCTCTATTACAAAAGAAGCCTTAAGTACCGATATCATTTCATCTATACCAGCATAGGTCCATACTCTGTTGTAAAGTTTAAATGCCGCAAGCACTACTACAGTTATGACTATATCAGCTGGCAAACATTTTATTGCCGGCTCAAGATACGCTATATCCATTGTGAATATACCAAATCTAAGTGCAAGTGGCATTATCGAACTGAAGGCTACAATAACAGCATCGACTATCATCAATATTATTATTCTAAATACTTTTGAATTCATATTAAACTTCCCGTTTATTTAAAATAAAAATACTTTCATACTCGCATACCGATTTATTTTAACATATATATTTATAGTTTTCAATGAAAACACTAATATTCACTGGATTCACAAATTTCTACACAAATTTTAAAATACCTTGCTTCCATCCTTATAATCCTTTATAATCATACTGTTACATACGGGGTACTAGCTCAACGGATAGAGTACCAGACTTCGAATCTGTCGGTTCTGGGTTCGAATCCCAGGTGCCTCGCCAATAAAAAGCAATTTCAGATCAAGAGGTTGCTTTTTTATTTGTCTTTACATATAAAAAACGATCCGAAAACAACTTCGAATCGTTTTATTCACATCTACTTTTTCCCGCTAAAAACCTACTTCACCACTTCACACATATACTGCGGCTCCATGGTGTTCTGCTTTTCGAGAAGTTTTGTAACAGCGCTTATATCGCTGCCATCTTCCGCAGCTGAAGCCAGCTTTTCAACGCTTTCTATCATTGAGCCCAGAAGCCCCGGATCCTCCTCATATTTGAAATCATATACTGAACATCCATAGAGGTCGTTATCCTCCATCATCTGTTCAACAGCTTCATCATAAGTCGCCGTTATACCATCTATAAGCTTCAAATTTTCAGCCTGTTTTGCAGTATATATCCTGCCGTCGGCGATAGTTCTCACATACTCCTCGCTCAAGTTTCTTCCTTCAGCTACTATACCGACAAACTGATCATATGATTCATCTATCATAGACTGCATGATGCTTCTCTGTTCTTCGGTCAACGTCTCTGTCATACTTCCCATGGATTTATTTGCACCCGATGTTATCGTTTCCGTGCTGATTCCGTACTTTTCCAAAAGGCCCGAAATATCGAAAATGGTACCCATCGTAACTCCTATGGAGCCTGTCCAGCAGTTTCTGTTGGCTATTATTTTATCCGCTGGCGCCGATATGTAATATCCCCCGGATGTCGCCTGAGATGCCATATATGAATATACAGGTCTTCCCGTAGTTTCCTGATATTCCTTTACCTTCATATATATCTCATCGCTTTCATAGACGCCTCCTCCGGGAGTATTTACATAGAGGATCATCGCCTTGTTGTCATCGTTTTCAATCATCGCACTTATAGTATCTACTATATACTGCTGATTGTAGGTTTCGCTGTCCTCACCGATGGTCCCTTCTATATGGACCACACCTATGTGTTCGCCGCTTGCGCCTGCCGCTTCCACTTCACTGCCTGTTCCCGCACCCGATATCCTCAAAATCAAAGCCGCTAATATGAATACTGCAACTATGCAGACAAATATCACGACAGGTTTATTAAGTTTCTTTTTCGCTTTAAAAACCAATGTCTCCTTCGAATCGCCTATAGGAATATCCGCTCCTCTGCCTGCATCTTTTTCATACGCATATCTGTACGTATACGAATCTTTTTCTGCCGCATCATCCACTCCTGTCTTTTTCCCGTCGCTGTTTTTCAGCTTTTCATGCCAGATGTCTCTTGCAGAAGGCTTTTCTTCATTTATATCCTTTTTCCTGTCATCATCCATGTCATTCTCCAATCCCTGCTGCGTACTATTTCTTGAATCATCTATATAGCTTTTGTTGCTATTTCCTCAAGAAGCTTTGCCTGAAGCTCATCAGGAGTCATTTCAAACTGTTCTCCCGTTTTGTTGTTTCTTACGGTCAGGTTCCTGGCTTCAACTTCCTTTTCTCCTATGATGCATATATACGGATTTCTTTCGTTCCTTGCTTCTCTGAGCTTGTATCCGATTTTTTCATTTCTAAGATCTGTCTCTGCCCTTATTCCAGCATCCTCGAACTTTTTAGCTACTTCGCTGGCATAGTCTACGAATTTTTCAGTAACAGTGAGAAGCTTCACCTGGACAGGTGCTATCCAAAGAGGAAATTTACCTGCAAAGTGCTCTGTCAATATACCTATAAATCTCTCTATGGAGCCAAATATAGCGCGGTGTATCATGACAGGTCTGTGCTTTTCGCCGTCAGGTCCCACATACGTTATATCGAATCTCTGAGGCATCTGCATATCAAGCTGTATTGTACCGCACTGCCATGTTCTGCCGATGGAATCTTCAAGGTGAAAGTCCAGCTTTGGACCATAAAATGCTCCGTCTCCTTCATTTATGACATACGGTGCTCCTATGCTCTGAATGGCCTCGCTCAATGCATTTTCTGCAGTTTCCCATTCTTCTTCTGTACCCATGGAATTTTCCGGCTTAGTAGACAGCTCTATATGGTATGTAAATCCAAACATCTTGTATATGTCATCTATGAGCTTCAATACTCCCACAACTTCATCCTTTATCTGTTCAGGCAGCATGAATATGTGGGCATCATCCTGGGTAAAAGTCCTTACTCTCATCAGTCCGTGAAGCGCACCTGAAAGCTCATGTCTGTGCACCTGTCCCAACTCTCCCATTCTTACAGGCAGTTCCCTGTAGGACCAGATCTTTCTCTTGTACACGAGAAGCGATCCCGGACAGTTCATCGGTTTTATCGCATAGTCCTCATCATCTATTTTCGTGAAATACATATTGTCTTTATAATGATCCCAATGTCCCGATGTTCGCCAAAGCTGCTCATTCATGATCAGAGGCGTTTTGATCTCTTCATATCCCCTCTTTCTGTGCTCCATCTTCCAGAAATTTTCCAGTTCGTTTCTTATTATCATACCTTTAGGCAGGAAAAACGGAAATCCCGGAGCCTCATCGTAAAGTGCGAAAAGATCCATTTCCTTTCCGATCTTTCTGTGATCTCTCTTCTTCGCCTCTTCAAGTCTCTTAAGATATTCATCGAGCTCTTCCTGAGTAGGGAAACACGTTCCGTATACTCGCTGGAGCATCTTTCTGTTGACATCTCCCCTCCAGTAGGCACCTGCCACGCTCTGAAGCTTCACAGCCTTTATCTGACCTGTGCTTTCCATGTGCGGGCCTGCGCAGAGATCTGTAAAATCTCCCTGCTTATAAAATGATATCACTTCATCTTCCGGAAGATCTTTTATCAGCTCTACCTTGTAGTCTTCACCCTTATCTTCCATGAATTTTATAGCTTCCTCTCTTGGAAGCTCGAATCTTTCAAGAGGATAATTCGCTTTTATTATCTTTTTCATTTCTTTTTGGATCTTAAGAAGATCCTGATCGCTTATCTTATGATCCATATCGAAATCATAATAAAAACCGTTTTCTATTGCAGGTCCTATGGCGAGTTTCACATCCGGCCAAAGGTTTTTGACTGCCTGTGCCATTATATGAGATGTAGTATGTCTGTATTTCAATCTCGTTTGTTCGTCTTCAAAGTTTA
>UQNP01000118.1 GCA_900542385.1 uncultured Eubacterium sp. | reverse complement strand
CGACGGTTTTGACATGTTTCCATTTTATAACGTAATCGTTCGTTTCTTTGCCGAAGATTTTCATGAAACTTTTATCTCCCGGAAGCACTATACCGTCTATTCTCCCCTCTTTGAGATTTATCTCTATATCGCAGACGAATCCCATACTTTTCCCATCGTAGATATTTATTACCTCTTTGTTCCTTATATCTTCTGTGTTAAGCATACCCTTTCTCCTTTCTAAAAAAACAGGGAACTATCCCTTTTCATATCTATAATGCAAGGACAAGTTCCCTTTTATTTGAAATTATATGCTGTACACGAAGATTATATGACGACTGATGCCATCAATATTCTCAGCCTCGTATCTGCCCTGAATCCAGACGCTTGAAATAGCTTTTTGTTTCTGCGACCACTACACCGCTGAGTGCAATCAGCGCTATCAGATTAGGTATCGCCATAAGTCCATTGCATATATCTGCCAAAGTCCATACTGCCGATACAGTGAGGAACGGACCTATGAGTACTGCTATTATGTAAAGCCATCTGTATACCTTTACTACATTGAGGTTGCCTACGAGATATTCAAGAGCTCTTTCGCTATAATAGTCCCATCCGAGTATCGTCGTAAAAGCAAAGAATGCAAGGCATACCATAAGCACTGCCGATCCTGCTTCATATCCCCAAGGAAGTCCCTGTGAAAAAGCATTTATAGTAACATCTACGCCTTCAAGGTTGTTGGCCAGAGCCGTTTCATAGGAGCCGGTAACCATTATCGTAAGACCTGTCATACTGCACACTATTATAGTATCTATGAAGGTTCCTGTCATGGATACAAGTCCCTGCCTTACAGGCTCTTTAGTACGCGCTGCTGCTGCTGCTATAGGCGCGCTTCCAAGCCCCGCTTCATTTGAAAATATACCTCTTGCGACGCCCATCTGCATAGCCATAAGAAGTGATCCTATCGCTCCGCCTGCTACTGCCCTGAGACCAAACGCGCTTTCTACTATGCTTACTACCGCATCCGGTATAGCTCTGTAGTTATATATAAGTATACTGATACATACCACGATGTATCCTATAGCCATAAACGGAACTACGATAGAAGTAACGCTCGCTATTCTCTGAAGTCCTCCTATTACTACTAAAGCAGTCAGCACTGCAACTACGATGGCAGTTATAACTGTAACTATCGAATATTCTCTGCCGAATATCATGACCACATCCTGCATTTCAGGGTCGAAGAAGCTCTGAGTTGCCGAAGCGATCCCGTTTACCTGTGTTATTGTTCCTATCCCAAGAAGCCCGGCGCACAGAGCAAATACCGCAAACAGCTTTGCAAGCCATTTCAACCCGCTGCCCATGCCTTTTTCTATATAATAGAACGGACCTCCAAGGAATCTTCCATTGCCTTTATCTTCTCTGAATTTTACAGCAAGCAGTCCTTCGGAATACTTAGTCGCCATACCCAGACATGCTGCAAGTATCATCCAGAACAAAGCTCCCGGTCCTCCGGTAACTACAGCAGTCGCAACTCCTACTATATTACCTGTTCCTATAGTTGCCGCCATAGCAGTGCAAAGAGCTCCGAAACTGGTGACTTCTCCTATACCGTCTTCTTCATTTTTCACCATATATTTCAGCGCTTTCCCCAGCTTTCTGAACTGAAGGACTCCAAGCCTTATGGTCAGGAACAGACCTGTTCCCATAATCAGCACTATAAGAGGAACTCCCCATACTACGCTGTCTATGGTCTCCAATACTTTTGTAAAACTATCCATCTACACTCTCCCTCTCTCTTTTAGGCTTTTTTAAGCCGTCTTTATCAGATCAAAAAAATAAAAGAGCCGATAAAATCGACGCTCAAAAAGCCATAAGAGCATGATCGATAACTGACTGTAGAATTCTATCATACCTTATGGCTTTTTTCAATTATTAACCCGTTGTTATATTGTATACACCCTTAAATGCTGACACCGTAAATTTTGCTTACTTCCTGGATCATCATGATGCCGTGTCCCGGTTTTGAAATGTTCATTTTAGCATCGATCGCTTTTGAAATATCATCAGTTTTCTCCCGCGGAGTTATCATCAAAAGTATCTCCTTTTCCGGCTCTATGTCCATGAACATAAATTTGTTCGTTTCATGTCTTCCCGCACCGCGTGCATTGATTATGACTCCTCCGTCGGCTCCTGCACTCTGCGCCGCTTCAAGAGCATCCTCAGCCTTTCCTTTTTCAAGTACTACGATTACAGCATTGTACATATTTTCATCCTCCTCTTCCCCGTCCTCTTTTTCTCTGTGCACGCCTCCGATAAACCCTGCGACCGGTATTCCAAAAGCAATTCCATGGTGATTTTTCTTCATCTTCAGCTCTTCACTGAGCATTTCCATAATATACCTGGTGTACGTTTTTTCCGCTGCCATTATAACTATCTCTTTTTCAGTTTTATCGAGGGATAACATATGAAGAACAGAACTTTTTACTGTCCCTGTACCGTAAAATATCGTTCCTCCGAATATATCGTGCTCTCTGGCATAATGCAAAATTCGGCTTGCCCATCCATGCTTCACGATAAAGTAGGCACATTCAAACCTTTTCATACCTCTTCTCCTTCGAAAACTTCTTTATTTTTCTCATTTCCTGCAGCCTTTATCTTGAATATCAGTCCGAGTATTTGCAGCGCTATTATAGGCGTAAGCGCGACCATCGATATTACTCCAAAGCCTTCCACCAGAACGTCTGCTCCCTCCATGCTTTCTGCGGCTCCCTGGGTGAAGCTCAAAATAAAGGTCGCTGTCATAGGACCAGAGGCAACTCCTCCCGAGTCAAAAGCAATACCGACGAACAATTTAGGGACAGCGTACATGAGAACTATGGCTATTATATATCCAGGCAGCAGGTAATGCCATAAAAGCAAATCAGGAATTATTATCCTGATTACAGAAAGGGCCACCGCCGCTCCTACACCTATGGAAAGAGCACCCAGTACATAGAAGCGTTTCACATATCCCGCAGTAACACTCTCTATCTGATGAGTCAGTACATGAACTGCCGGCTCAGCCAAAATCGTAAGCAGTCCTATAACGAACCCGATTGCCACCAGCACTGCATACCCATAATTTTCCGTAAGATAATGTCCTATATACTTACTGGCATCCAGGAATCCCGCATTTACTCCTGTCAAAAACACCGTAAGACCGATCCAGTTGTAAAAAAGTCCGGTGCATATTTTCCTGAGTTCAGAGAATCCCTGTTTGAATTTCACGAAATTACATATCAGAAATATTATCAGAATAGGTGATATAGCTACTATAGATTCGAACATCAATACGGGGAATTCTTCAGCGAAAGGGCTGAACACTCAGCCTCCAATCTCTTCGCCCATCTCGAGGCTTCCCTTCATTTCATCCATATCGAAAAGGATGCTCATAAGCATAACTGCCATTATAGCTCCTGTTGATGCTATCGCTACAAGTCCGAAGCTGTCCTCTTCAGAAGCTTTGGAATCTTTTCGCATAGCTGAGACACCTATTGCCAGAGCCATTATGAACGGTACCGTCAATGCTCCAGTTGTAGCTCCTGATGCATCAAAGGAAATGGCAAGGAATTCTTCTGAAGTCAGAACTGCAAGTGCAAATATAACAAGATACAGCACTGTAAGCATTTTATAGAGAGGTATACCTTTTACTATCCTGCCGAGACCCACGCTCAGCATGACTGCAATCCCTATGGACACAACCGCCACGATACTGATTTTTGATACGATCCCGCCAGTCACATCATCTACCTGTTCCGCAAGTATATGCAGATCAGGCTCCGCTATGGATATAAAAAACCCTAAAGTCAGTCCTGCTGCCAACACTATAAGAATTTTGCTGCTTTTTGCAAGCGCATTTCCCATCAGGTTTCCTATGGGAGTAATTCCCAGATCCACTCCGATCAGAAATACAGCAAGTCCCGCTATTATGAACATTGCTCCCAGAAGAAACCTGATCACCATATTCAGATCCATCGGCGTCAATGTAAAATTCAACACCATTACAATGACAGTGATGGGCAGCACAGACACTGAAACTTCCTTTAATTTTTCAAGTAATACATTCAACCATTATCACTCCTCCTGTTCATCTTTCAGTATTTTCAGAAATAACATAATATTATTTATATTTTAACATGCGATCTGGATGTAGGCAATCCAAACTGCAATTATTCTGAAACCGCCGCACCCGTTATCTCCGCATTTTCAAGAAGAAAATCCAATACTTTACTGTAGAGGAGCTCTATATGCACATAATCGCCCATAGTTCTTCCAGTCTGTTCGACTATCGCATCATTATCATATCCTTGAGATTCATAACTTTGTATAAGCTGATTTTTTTCTTCATCCGTATACGAAAGATCCTCTTTATCTGCGATATATTCTATCAGCATTTCCTGTTTTACTCTCAGCTTGCTGCTGTCCTCATTGACTGCCGCAAATTCATCTTCATCTCCAAACTCATACATGGAAAGCACTTCTTCTCTGGTCATGTCGTTATCATCAGCCACCGAATCTATCTGTTCGCTGTTGGCTTCTATATAATGATCCAGTTCTCTTTGCGGATATTCTTTAACTTCCGTATTGTCAAGAGCCTGTGACCAGAGCTCTGTTTTCTGATTATTTACAGCCTCTGTCTCTTTCTCGCTGTAAAGCTGATCTTCTACCGATTTTTCGTATTCGTCAAGAGTTTCGTAGTCAGTATTTTCCTGTACGAATTCCAGGTTGTATTCAGGAACTTCCGTCCTCTTGGCAGAATTTATTTTTACCGTAAACTCCGCATCCTTTCCCTGAAGATCTTCTTCGCTGTAATCATCAGGGAATGTCAGATCAAGTACAACTTTCTCCCCTACCTTCTCTCCTATAAGCCCCGATTCAAATCCGTCTATAAAGCTCCCGCTTCCTATTACGAGATCATAATCTTCGTCGGATGCGTTATCGAGGACTTTTCCATCGACTTTTCCTTCATAATCTATATTTACCGTATCGCCATCCGCTATTACTTCTCCCGATTTAAGATCCCTTTCGGAAGACGCCGTCTCAAGATTGCTCTGTATACGGGAATCTATCTCATCCTCCGTCACAGACACAGTATAAGGTGCCACCTGCAAGCCTTTATATTCTCCCACTTTTATATAGTCCTTCAGATCATAATCATCATATGACATAGATGAGCTGCACGAACTGAACGCAAACATCGCCGCCGCAGCAAGAGATATTGATATAAGTTTTTTAGTAAAAATCATTTATGTTGTATCCTCCTTTAGAACATCTTATGTATTCTTTCCATAGTCGCATCTACCTCTGCCATGGATTTTGCACACTGCTTGAGCTCATCCGCCACTTCTTTCGGCATATCTTCCTTGCGCTTATATTTTATTTCGTGTTCAAGGCTCGCCCACGTGTCCATAGCTATAGTCCTTATCTGTATCTCCACAGGCATATGATAGGTTCTGTCTGAAAGAAATATAGGAACTTCCACCACGAGATGAAGGCTCCTGTATCC
>UQNP01000117.1 GCA_900542385.1 uncultured Eubacterium sp. | reverse complement strand
TAACTACAATAAATAATCATGAATATAATAAACCAGATTTACTTGATCAGGAGGACAGTGATATGAAAAGAAAACCAAACGTTGCAGTCGTCGGAGCTACCGGAGTGGTAGGCTCCACTTTTCTCAAAGTGCTCGAAGAGCGAGATTTCCCTTTTGAAAACATCTACATGATGGCATCGGCTAAATCTGCCGGAAAAAAAGTCATGTTCAAAGGGAAAGAATACACCGTTGAAGAGCTTACCGAGCACTCTTTCGATAAACCTATAGACATCGCATTATTCTCTGCAGGAGGATCTACAAGCGAAAAATTTGCACCGATCGCAGCTGCCCACGGCGCTGTGGTAGTGGACAACAGCAGTCAATGGAGAATGGATAAAAACGTTCCCCTCGTAGTCCCGGAAGTTAATCCTGAAGATATAAAATGGAACAAAGGTATAATCGCAAACCCTAACTGTTCTACGATCCAGGCAATGGTAGCTTTAAAGCCTCTTCAGGACAAATACGGCATAAAGAGAGTCGTATACTCGACATATCAGGCTGTATCCGGCTCCGGCGTAAAAGGCATAAACGACCTTAAAAACGGTCTTGAGGGAAAAGAAGATGATCTTCAGGCATATCCTCACCCTATTGCCGGCAACTGCCTGCCTCACATAGATGTGTTTACAGAAAACGGATACACAAAAGAAGAAATGAAAATGATAAACGAGACTCATAAGATCCTCGGCGACGACAATATAAAGGTAACTGCTACAACAGTTCGCGTACCTGTATTCGATTCCCACAGTGAGTCCATAAACATCGAACTTGAAAAGCCTTTTGAACTCGAAGATGTCATTGAACTCTTCAAAAACTCTCCGGGAATAATCGTACAGGATGACGTTAAAAACAATGTATACCCTCTTGCAAGAGATGCAGCCGGTACCGATGAAGTATATATAGGACGTATAAGAAGAGACTTCTCCGTGGAAAACGGACTGAACATATGGGTAGTCGCTGACAACATCAGAAAAGGTGCTGCAACAAACGCCGTACAAATTGCCGAACAGCTTTTGAAAGAAGAAAACTAATAGATTATCAAAGGAGACTGTAAATGGTTATATGGCCTATTTTAAGTTCTTTAATAATGATTTTCATATTGATCGTTCCGGGCATTTTCTTCAAGAGAAAGAACATACTTACTGAAGATCAAAACGGAGCAATCAACAGCATAGTTGTGAATCTCACGTGGCCCTGCCTCGTAATAGACGCTATGCAGATAGAATTCAGCGTTCAAATATTGAAAGACAGCGCTTACATACTTGGAGTATGTCTCCTGGTGCTTGCTATAATATTTGTCATAAGTATTCCTTTTGCAAAGCTCATAAAACTTACTAAGACAAAACGCTACATAAGTATATTCATGCTGCTTTTCGGAAACACAGGATTTATCGGAATCCCTGTGATCCAGGCACTTTACGGTGACGAAGCCATATTCTATGCTGCAATAGTCGAGCTTATAAACGATGTGCTCATATTCACTGTAGGCATCATGCTGATACAGATGTCAGCAAAGGCAAACCTGAAAATAGAGCCTAAACAGTTCGTAAGTCCGGGGCTCATAGGAGTTATAATCGGACTTCTGCTGTTCCTGCTCAATATACAGCTGCCGGAAGTCCTTGGCGGATCCATCGAAATGATAGGAAATGCTACGACACCTCTTACTATGTTCTGCATAGGTTTCCAGATAGGCGGTCTCAAATTCAAAGAAATTGCCGGAGATATGCAGGTTTACGCTATATGCTTCGTAAAGCTTCTTATAGTTCCGGTGATCACTCTGCTGCTGGTAAAGATATGGGCCGGAGATTTTTCTCTCCTGGAAAAAGTCCTGATAATCGGTTTCGCAATGCCGGTAGGTGCTGTAGCCTCCATATTCAGTCAGCAGTATAAAGGTGAAGCAGTCTTCGCAACTAAAAGCGTTCTGCTGTCCACCGTTTTCTCACTGATAACCATACCTATATTTGCAATAATAATGGAACTTTAAAGCAAAATGCAGCTGTGTATCAAACGCAGCTGCATTTTATCATCAAGCAAATATATTTTTATCTATCAGCACTGCTGCATTTCTTTAACAAGATCCACGAAAGCCGCTGTGCTGCCTTTATCCGTATTATCAAAGTCACTTTTTATACGCTCTATCATCCAATCATCTTCCCCCTGTGAAGCCTTGTCTTTTGATAACATTTTCTTCATCATATTCATCATACTTCGATTGACAAATCCCATCTTCGCGTAATCGAGTCCTCCCTCGAAATAAAAATGTACGGTATCCGAAAGTTCTTCCTCTGTAAAATTCTGCAGCCACATTTTATCTATCACATCCTTCATATCAGAGCCGGCAGCGCCTACTGCAAATACCGCAAATTTTTTTCCTCTGTCTTCGGCTGCTTTTTTAATTCTGCCAAGGCCTTGTATCCTGCCTGCTTTTATCCAGCCGCCGTATATAATACACTCTGCATCATCTATAATACTTTCTTCGCATTTTTCCGCGGACACAGCGCTGCACCCAAGATCTTCCGCTATCCAATCCGCATATTTTTTCGTGAAACCTGTTTTACTGGTATACAATACTGAATATTTCATAAGCACTTCCTTCTGAATAAAAAATAAAAGGATAACATCTCACTTTAATAAGTAAAATATTATCCTTTCTCATCATTGTCAATTCATTTTACGATTTTATAACCTATTGTTTTTCTTTCTTTAATTTCATCATTATGAATTTAACAAACTGTATCACCGGTATATTAAGGAATGCAAGTCCATATACAGTCAGAAGCTGCGGAAGTCCAAGCGTAGCTACTTTAAATACACTGTCAAGAGCCGGGATAGCTATAGCACACGTTATCAGTATCATTCCGAGGAAGAACGCACCTACCAGATACTTGTTATTCCATAATTTTTTTGTAAATACTACCGGTTTGTCCGACTTACAGTTAAATCCATGGAAAAGTCTGCTGACACACAGAGTACCAAAAGCCATCGTGCTTCCCAGAAGGGCGCTGCCTCCCATCTCTGCGGCAGTAAACCAGCCGTTATACCCTATGAGGAATGCGATAACCGTCATAATGCATATGGATACTCCGCCTATCCCTATCCTGCTCAGAAAATCTTTTGTCAATATGGATTCGTTTGCAGGTCTCGGTTTTTCATCCATAAGGTCTTTGCTGTGAGGCTCAAGTCCCAGAGCTATTGCAGGCAGACTGTCTGTCAATAAGTTTATGAACAGAAGATGTACCGGTGCAAAAGGTACAGGCAATGCAAAAATTGAAGCATAAAGTACCGTGAGTATAGCTCCGAAATTTCCGGACAGCAGGAACTGTATTGCATACTTTATATTCTTATATATATTTCTGCCGTTCTCGACCGCCTTTACTATAGTTGCAAAATTATCATCGGTAAGCACCATAGCAGCCGCATCTTTGGAAACTTCGCTTCCCGTGATTCCCATAGCTACACCTATATCAGCCTGTTTCAGCGCAGGCGCATCATTTACGCCATCGCCTGTCATTGCCACTATATTTCCTTTATCCTGCCATGCTCTTACTATCCTTATCTTATGTTCAGGAGAAACTCTGGCGTATACGGAGATCTTTTCAACGTATTCTTTGAGTTCCTCATCATCCATGCTGTCTATAACTGCGCCTTCGCATGCTTCGGATTCATATTTCAGTATTCCTATCTTCTTAGCAATAGCTGCCGCAGTAATCTTATGGTCTCCGGTTATCATTACCGGCTTGATCCCTGCGCTGATACATTCTGCAACCGCAGCCATCGATTCTTCTCTAGGAGGGTCCATCATAGATATGAGACCAAGGAATACCATTTCATCTTCATCTTCTATTCCAGGTGTAAAGTCTGCATCTACAAGCTTATATGCAAAGGCGAGCACTCTCAGGCCGTTCCTGGAAAAATATTCATTGCATTCTTCTATATCTTTTATATCATCTTCTGTGATTTTTCTTACACCATCCGCTGTCTGTATCATGTCCACCCTTTTCATCAGGACATCTACAGCGCCTTTGGTTATCATCACATTTATGTCGCTGTTATTTCCGCCTGATTTTGCACTGAACAGCTCTGCACGCTCTCCTGTCATCCTGTGACATGTGGACATCAGCTTCCTGTCGCTGTCGAAAGGAATCTCTCCGGTTCTGACAGATTCTTTTCTTTCGTCCTCATATGACACATCAACTCTCTCGCCAACATTGATAAGAGCTGTTTCCGTAGGATCTCCGATCTCATTTCCATCCGCTATGGAAGAATCGTTGCAGAGCATGCTGGATATAAGGAGCTGCCGTTCTTCGGCTTTGTTTATATCTATATCTCCGGCTTCTATCCTTCTTCCGTGAACGTAGTAATTTTCCACGGTCATCTTGTTCTGCGTAAGAGTACCGGTTTTATCCGAGCATATGACAGAAACACTTCCCAGTCCTTCAACAGCCTGAAGCTTTCTTATTATAGCATGTTCCTTAGCCATCTTCTGAGTTCCGAAGGAAAGCACTATAGTAACGATGGAGCTGAGAGCCTCCGGTATAGCAGCTACAGCCAGAGCTACAGCAAACATGAACGCATCGCCTATAGCTTCCCCTCTTATAACGCTTATGCCAAAAAGTATTCCACAGAATACAAGTATAAGTATGGAAAGCTTCTTTCCAAAATTATCGAGGTTTACCTGAAGCGGGGTCTTTTTCTCAGAAGTTGTTTTGAGCAGTGTAGCTATTTTGCCGACTTCTGTTTCCATACCTATTGAAGTTACGATAAATTCGCCTCTTCCGTAAGTCACAAAGCTTCCCGAATAAACCATGTTGAGCCTGTCTCCGAGAGCTGCTTCACCTTCGATCGCCGCCATATCCTTTTCAACACCCAGACTTTCTCCTGTAAGTGCACTCTCGTCTATCTTCATGCCGGCGTTTTCCGTGATCCTGCCGTCGGCAGGAACAAAATCTCCCGCTTCAAGACTTACTATATCTCCAACCGTTATCTGAGAAGCCGGGATCTTTACAAACTGACCGTTCCTCAAAACTTTGGCCTCTGGTACTGACATTTTTTTCAAACTGTCAAGGGATTGCTCTGCTTTCACCGTCTGTACAGTTCCCAGTATCGCGTTTATTGTGATAACGATAAGTATTACCACAGCGCTTTCGAAATCACCCAGTATACCGGAAACTATAGCTGCTATGATCAGTATGATGATCAGAAAATCCTTGAATTGCTCAAAAAATATGACCAGCGTCGATTTTTTCTTTCCTTCCGCCAGCTCATTAGGTCCGTACTTTTCCCTGTTTGCAGCTACCTGTTCTTCGCTGAGAGGCTCGGTGGTACCATTGATCTCCATCTTCACCTCTTGATCCGTCATCTGATAAAATTCTCTCATGATCTGCTTCCTTTCACCTCGTCTCTTTTATACACAAAAAGACTTTTACTGTCTTTTTCTATATTGAAAAATACAATAAAAGTCTCGCTGTTTCATTACGTACCGGATGGAACAACCATCGCGTTGACGATATCGTAAACGCTGATAAAGCGCCTGCTACTCCCTCTTATTT
>UQNP01000116.1 GCA_900542385.1 uncultured Eubacterium sp. | reverse complement strand
CTCAGATAAATGCTGCAAAATCTGCGTTGCATAAGTGCGGGCAGGTGGTGCTTGAAGGTCATATAAATCACTGCGTAAGAGACGGACTTGAGCACGGCGATGCTGAAAAGACGATAAAGCAGTTTACAAAAGCAGTGGAACGATTTTCAAATATGGGATAATAAAAAATATGAGTAAACCGCACAAAGTAATGTCATCATATTGCAGTTTGATATGATGTATTACGGGACAGCGGTTTTTATTTTTTGCATAAATAGAAGTAAAATGCTGTTGACAATGAATACTTCCAAAGTTATATTATAGGTATACCCCTATAGGTATAAAATAAAAACCATAGAAATAACGCAAGGAGGTATGTTGCTGATATGATAGATAAGCTTGAGCATTTTATGGAGCTTGGTGGCGTAAAGAAAGATGTGGTGTTTTTAATAATATCGGGAGCGGCGCTTCTCGTAAGTCTGTTTGATCTGGCGGATCTGCCTTTTGATGCAGCCTGGATAGCCATAATACTTTGCGGAGTTCCTATTGTACTCGAAGCATTGATAGGGCTTGTTACTGCATTTGACATAAAAGCTGATGTCCTCGTATCGATGGCTCTTATTGCATCTGTGTTGATCGGGGAGGATTTTGCGGCAGGAGAAGTAGCGTTAATAATGCAGATAGGCGCATTGCTTGAGGATCTGACTGTATCAAAAGCAAGGGCAGGGATAGAGAGACTGGTCGATCTTACGCCGCGTACAGCCAGGCTCGTGGAAAACGGAAAAGAACGCATTGTGAATGCAGAAAATGTAAAAGTAGGGGATATGCTGAGAGTTTTGCCCGGAGAAAGCATACCTGTTGATGGGATCATAACTTCAGGGCAGACTTCGATAAATCAGGCGGTGATGACGGGGGAATCAATGCCTGTCGACAAAACGGCAGGTGATGAAGTATCAAGCGGTACGGTAAATCAGTTCGGAGCCTTTGATATGAAAGCGGTAAAGGTCGGAGAGGACAGCTCCATACAGCGAATGATACAGCTTGTTAAGTCAGCGGATGCAGACAAAGCTAAGATAGTCAGGCTGGCGGATAAATGGGCTACATGGATCGTAGTGATAGCGCTGGCTGCGGCGGCTTTAACATGGTTTTTCTACGGAGAGATAATAAGGGCGGTCACGATACTCGTAGTTTTCTGTCCATGCGCCCTTGTGCTGGCAACGCCGACGGCCATAATGGCGGCTATAGGAAATGCTGCAAAGCATGGATTTCTCGTACGTGAAGGAGATGCTTTAGAGCGGCTTGCTTCAGTGACAAAAATAACTTTTGATAAAACAGGTACTCTTACATACGGGACACCGACAGTTACAGCAGCAGTGAGCGTAAATAAAAAGTACAGCTGGGAGCAGGTATATAATATGACGGCAGCGGCAGAGAGCCTTTCTGAACATCCTTTGGGGAAGGCTATATACGATTGCTGCATAAGAGAGATGACGGATTATGCAAAGGGCAGCTACAATTTCGCCGATGAATTACATGTAAAGGATTTTAATATGGTGCCGGGAAGAGGAGTAAGCGCATTGGTGGACGGTATGCCTGTCTGTGCCGGAAACATCAAGATGATGAAGGACATGGAGATCCGCATATTGAAATCTGAAGATATCGAAAGATATGTGAACGAAGGCGGAACCGTGGTATATGTATCCATTGACGGTGATATGGCAGGATATATAGTGCTTTCGGATACCATAAGAGGTGACAGCGCCGCCATGATAAGATCGCTCAAAAATACAGGTATACAGCCGGTGCTCCTTACGGGAGACGGCGAAAAGGCTGCAGGAAGCGTAGCCGGCAGAGCCGGTATAGAAGAAGTATGTTCAGAATGTCTTCCTGAAGATAAATTGAAGATAATAGATGGGTATCAGGAAAAAGGCGAAAACGTTTGCATGATAGGAGACGGCATAAATGATGCGCCGGCTTTGAAAAAATCTTTCGTAGGGATAGCCATGGGCGGAATAGGCAGTGATATTGCAGTAGATGCGGCGGATATCGTTTTAATAGATGAAATAAAAGAACTGCCCCATCTTGTGTCGCTGGCGAAGAGAATGATGACGACCATAAAACTCAATCTCAGCTTTTCGATGGGGCTTAATTTTGCAGCCGTAATACTGGCTATAACGGGTATTTTGAATCCTGTGGTAGGAGCTCTTGTCCATAATGCAGGGTCCGTGATAGTGATAATCAATTCGTCTCTGCTGTTAAAATGGAGGAAAAAGCGTTACCGCAAACAGGACTGATGCTTATTAAGTATCAGTCTTCTGTCCATGATTCAAATGACCAGTCTATCTCATCGCCGTCACTTACTATGCACTGGTCTGCGGCGTCCATTACCATTTCATCGTTCAGCTCATAGGTCCATCCTGCGGAATCTGTTTCCGATACGCCGTTTATGGATGTTACATATGGATTTTCTCCTGTATCATCGGTTACTATTTCGATGCTGTTTTCATCGGCGTATTTATTCAATATATCGAGAACGGAGCTGCCGTCTTCAGTTGATACGGTAACGTCTTCTATGTCGGCAACGCCTGATTCGTCAGGAAAATCTATATTCATGACAATGGATATGCTGTTGCCGGAAGAGCTGCCGGAATCGCCGCTGTTTCCGCATGATACTGTAAATATCATCATGGATATAAAAATAAGGCTTACGATAAAAATATTTGTCTTTTTCATTTTGATTTCCTTTCTGTAAGTAATATCAGGTATATACTGCGAAACATATATTAAATGTGCAGATCTTATTATATAATATTATATGGCATTTTTGTCGGATTTCAAACATAAAGATACTGGAGAAAACAAATTGAAAAAAGAAACGTATAAGAAAATGATACAAGAAGTCAGCGAGACACCGTTCCTTTTGAAAGGCGTAGTATATTCGGATAAGGTGCTTACAAAAGTGTCATACGCATTATATCCGATTTTTCTTATATACCTGTTTGCTTCCGGAAAACAGGGGATATATGCGTATGTAGCAGTGCCGGCAGTTTCTTTTGCGGCTGTAAGTATTTTCAGATACATTTTGTGCGCTCCCAGACCTTATGAAGTCTTTGACACAGCTCCTGTAATAAAAAAAGATACTAAAGGCAAATCCTTTCCGAGCAGACATGTGTTTTCAGCTTTTGCTGTAGCGGCATCCATTTTTCACTTCTGTCGCCCTTTGGGAACAGCCCTTGGTATCCTTGGGTTAGTACTTGCGGCGGCCCGCGTTCTTGGGGGAGTACACTTCATAAAAGACGTTGCAGCCGGATGTATACTCGGAACGGTCATGACCGCCGCCGGTTTTTATTTTACTACAGGATCCTTCTGAGGGCGGAAAGCTATGAAAAGCAGTACGCATACGAGCATAAGGATCGGATAGTACAGATAAGGCATTATAGATATAGGAGTTATTCCGGTCAGAGCAGCAGCGGTAAGAAGCTGTGCGCCGTATGGTATAAGGCCCTGTCCGACAGATGCGAATATATCCAGTATCGAAGCAACTCTTTTTGATTCAACTCCGAATTCATCGCCTATCTCCTTGGCAACAGGACCGGACATCACGATGGCGATAGTGTTGTTAGCTGTACAGAGATCGACGAGGAATACAAGTATACCGATACCGAACTCTGCTCCTCTTTTCCCCTTGACTGATTTTCTGATCCCATCGATTATGAGCGATATACCGCCGTTTTCTTTTATAAGAGAAACTATACATGCGACGGTTATTGATATTATAGATATCTCAAACAAGCCGGTCATTCCTTCGCCTATGAGGCCGAATGATTCCATGAATGTGAAAGAGCCGTTAGCTATACCAACTATCATGGAAAGGATTATTCCTGAGAACAAAACTGCAAATACATTGAAGCCTATGAGAGCACCTACCAGCACTACCAGATACGGTATTACTTCGACAAAATTGTAATCGTAGGATCCGGATTCATATGTCATTTCTCTTGTACGCAGGTAGAAGAGAAATATCGTGATGATAGCTGCCGGCAGCACGATGAAGAAATTCTGTTTGAATTTGTCCTTCATTTCACAGCCCTGGGTCCTGACAGCTGCTATAGTCGTATCTGATATCATGGAAAGGTTGTCTCCGAACATGGCGCCGCATACGGTAGCGCCTATACATATGGCTACAGGGAAGTCAGTCTGTTCTGCAACACCAAGAGCTATCGGCGCAAGAGCTGTTATCGTTCCCATTGATGTCCCCATAGAAAGGGATATAAAGCAGCCTATTACGAAAAGTCCGACTACCATGAACTGCGGAGGTATGATCGAAAGACCGAAGTTTACAGTGCTTTCCACACCGCCGGCGGCAGTTACGATACCTGAGAAAGCTCCGGCAACGAGAAATATCAGGACCATGGTTATGATGTTTGTGTCCCCTGCACCTTTAGCTGCTATTTCCAGCTTCTTTTCAAAAGGAAGTTTCCTGTTTTGAAGAAATGCGACGAAAAGAGCTATGATGAATGCAACATATGCCGGCATACTGTAGAAGTCCCGGCTGATTATACCTGCTCCGGCAAATACGACCACGAAAACGAAAAAAGGCAGCAGTGCCCAGATACGATGTTTCATTTTTCTTCTCCTTCTTCTTCTCTTTAAACATTAAACAAAGCGGCATGCAGCTTTGTTTTTAAGACTTAATCCACTCTGTTGAGCATGCCTCCTGAAAGCCAGCTTTTGAGATTCTCTGCCAATATATCTATTACGGCCTGACGCATTTCCTTCGGTGACCAGGCTATGTGAGGAGTTATTATACAGTTTTCAAGTCCGATAAGCGGACAGTCATGATCCGGCGGCTCTTTTGCCAGGACATCAAGAGCAGCTCCGCCTATGAAGCCGGCCTTTATCGCATCGGCGAGAGCACGCTCGTCGACGAGTTCGCCGCGGGCAGTATTTATCAGAACAGCTCCCGGTTTCATGTTTACGAGAAATTCAGTGTTCACCATATGTCTGTTTTCTTCAGTCAAAGGGCAGTGAAGAGATACAAAATCGGACTTCATAGCTCCCGTAGGGTCCTGACTGAAGATATTTACCTGCATACCGAGAGCTGAGGCTATTTCGGCAACTCTTTTGCCTATGGCTCCGTATCCGATTATACCGATGGATCTGCCGGCGAGAAGAGTTACAGGCTTTTTCCAGTAGCAGAAGTATTTGCTGGCGGACCATTGACCCTGATGCACCGATTCATTGTGGAGCCCTACATTGTTTGATATTTCAAGCATGAGTGCGATGGTATGCTGAGCAACTGCATCAGTAGAGTAGGCAGGAATATTGGTCACAGCTATTCCAAGATCGGCTGCAGCCTTTACATCGATGTTGTTGTAGCCTGTCGCTGTACATCCTATATATTTAAGATTAGGACATTTTTCCATGAGTTCTCTCGTTATACGGCATTTGCTCGTCATGAGCACTTCACTGCTGCCGAGCCTGAGAAGGGCCTTGTCCTCCGGAGTGGCATCGAAGACAGTGAGACGGTCGCATAGATCTTCTATTTTTTTCCAGCTTAAATCCCCTGGGTTTATCGTATATCCGTCAAATATTACTATATTCATCTGATCCCTCCACGTTTGAAACTATGAAAGTCATTTTACACTATTAGCCGTGGAAAGTCCAGTCAAGCTATGGTATAATGAGCGTTACTGATATGTT
>UQNP01000115.1 GCA_900542385.1 uncultured Eubacterium sp. | reverse complement strand
GAAATCTACGGGTGTATTTTTTAATCATTTTCACGTAATATACATAAATGCAGAAATATAGGTAAAAATTTAGTGAAAAATCAATGTTAAATATTTAAGTATAAATCGCTGAACATATTGACTTTTCAACGTTTATAGGATATAATCTCTATGCTAAGCAAGCATATAAAAGAACAAAAAATCATCAAAAAACACAGTAGACAAGGAGGTAATTATGTCAACCAATATAAAAGGCGTATCTAAAAAGTTAATGACTGTTTTGGTTGCAGCAATGGTGTTTTTTTCTGTGTTTTCTGTACTGTCTATAGGAGGTGACAGCAGGGTTTACGCTACAGGTGAAACCGGCGTAGTCACAGCAAGCAAGCTGAATATAAGGTCCGGAGCCGGAACGAACTATTCAAAAATCGGCTCCCTTGCAAAGGGTAAGACTTTTACAGTTCTGGGCAGTGCAAAAGACAAGTCAGGAGTCACCTGGTATAAGCTTAAATACAATTCGAAAAACGGTTATGTTTCATCGAAATACGTTAACATAAAACAACCTACTGTAACCTCGATCTCCAATTTAAAAGGTACGGTAAATACCAAAAAAGATCCTCTCATAGTAAGGAGCGGTCCCGGATCAAGTTATAATAAACTGGGATCTATGGCAAAGGGAAAGACGTTTAATATAACGGGAAAATCCACTGATTCTTCGGGAGTTACCTGGTACCGACTTACTTTCAACGGTAAGACGGGGTATGTTTCTTCATTATATGTAAAAACTTCATCCACATCCTCCGGCTCCTCAGGATCCTCAAGCTCTGACGTTACAGGAAGCAAAGGGACAGTGAGTACTAAAAGCGATCCTTTAATTGTAAGAAGCGGTCCGGGCTCAAAGTACAGCAAGATAGGCTCGATGGCAAAGGGTAAGACTTTTACGATAACAGGACAGACAACGGATTCTCTTGGGGTCGTGTGGTACAAACTTACATATAACGGCAAGACAGGCTATGTTTCGTCTGCATATGTAAAGGTGACGGGATCATCTTCCGGCTCTTCAGGATCCTCGGGTTCTGACGTTACAGGAAGCAAAGGAACGGTAAACACTAAAAACGATCCTTTAATTGTAAGAAGCGGTGCGGGAGCAAGCTACAGCAGGATAGGCTCATTGGCAAAGGGTAAGACTTTTACTATTACGGGACAGGCGACAGACAGCTCTGGAGTAATATGGTACAAGCTTACATATAACGGCAAAACAGGCTATGTTTCATCTGTATATGTAAAGGTGACTGAAAACAGCGGATCTTCAGGAGATTCCGGAAGTGACGAAACTACAGGACCTATAACATTCCAGCTGGGAACTGTGACAACTTCAAGCAGCCCGCTTAATGTAAGAAGCGGTCCGGGCACTTCATACAGCAAGCTCGGAACTCTCGCTAAAGGATCTTCGGTAACGATAACCGGATCTTCAAAGGATAAAAACGGTAAAGTATGGTATAAGTATCAGTTCAGCTCAAAGCAGGCAGGGTATATATGTTCGGATTATGTGAAAGTGCAGACGGTGAATTCGGACAGTGAATTTGAGGCATATATGACAGCACAGGGATTCCCTGAATCTTATAAGCCGGGACTTCGCGCGCTGCATGCAGCATATCCTAACTGGACATTCAAGGCAGTTAATGTGGGATGCAGCTGGTCACAGGCACTTTCAGCAGAAACGAAGAATTTGGGTACTAATCTTGTAAGCAGTTCTTCACCTGTATCATACAGATCTACGGCATCCGGATCATATAATTCATCTACAGGAGCTTGGACTAAGTTCGATGGGAATTGGTATGCAGCCAGCAGCCAGGTAGTGGCGTACTATATGGATCCGAGAAATTTCCTGAACGATAATGGGATATATCAGTTTATGACTCATAAATATGACAGCAGCACTCAGAATGCGAATACAGTTGCAGCGGTAGTAAAGGGAACTTTCATGGAGACGAGAAAGCCCGGCGGCGGATATTCATCTTTTGCATCGCTTATAAATGATGCGGGAAAAGCTGCGAATGTAAATCCTAACGTTCTTGCTGCCATGATAGTACAGGAACAGGGTACTAAAGGCACCAGCGGACTGATTTCAGGAAATTACGGCTCATATAAAGGATATTACAACTTCTTCAATGTCGGTGCCTATACTACAGCTTCGAGAAACAAGATAGAGCAGGGTCTCTGGTATGCTTCTCAGTCAGGCTCGTATTCGAGACCGTGGAACAGCGTGTATAAATCTATAAAGGGCGGCGCAGAATTTTATTCATCCCAGTATGTTTCGAAGAATCAGGATACATACTATACTAAGAAGTTCAACGTCAAGAATGGAGTTTCCAATATAGGCAAGCATCAGTATATGACTAATGTTGCAGGAGCTCTCAGCGAAGGAAGCATAGTGAAGAAGGCATTTACAGGCAATTCCAGTTATGCGGCAACTTTTGAGATCCCTGTATATACGAATATGCCTTCTACTCCATGCGTTTTGCCATAAAAATATTATGTAAAGTGCGGATTGGAGAGAATTTGAAAGGAGTTAATAATGACTTATAACGAAAAAAAGGACATCATATTGGAAAAAACTCTTAGAAAGATAATAGCCTTTCTTATAGTTATGGCGTTTCTGATACCTCTGATGACTCCTGAAAGTTTTGCAGCGGGGAAAGTATCTATATCCGGCGGAGACAGCGTGAACGGCGGAGACACATTTACCGTCACCGTAGCTTACAGCGGAGATAATATAGGGCGTGTAGACGGACAGATGACTTACGATACGAATAAGCTTACGTATATATCCGGTGGAAGCAGCAGCGGAAACACCGGGTATATACAGCTTAAGGAAGCTGGAACCGGCTCGGTGACGTTTAATATAAAGTTTCAGGCAGTTTCTGAAGGAAGCACTGATATAAATGTTACGACAAATGAAATGTACAGCGTCGATGAGACGCCTCTTGACAATCCTTCTGCGGCAAAGACTATAAATATTTCAGGAAATGCGGATTCCAATGAACTCATAACAGAGACTCGTTCTCCTGACGAGCCTGTAGAGAATACTACTGTCAAAGGTGTTGATGAAAAGGGTGACGAAGGAGAAAGCACTGTGAATACGACGGCAGTACTGATCATATCTGCGGCGGTACTGATCGTAATAATAGCTGTAATAATCGCAGTACTGATGAAAAAGAAAAGATCAGGAAAGGCAGGAGAAGATGCAGGACGAGGTGTTCACGCAGGCGTTGAAGATGAGTCTGAAGATAATTAGATATCAAGGGCTTAAAACCGATCATAATTTTGAAATCAAGATCTAACAATATACCACAAAAATTCCCCGTAAGACGGCGTAAATGAGGACGCGGACTGCGGGGAATTTTTATGCGTATGAGCGGTTTTGTTATTTAAGCTTTTCCGGGTTGAGACATTCAAGTTCAGGCAGGGTGAAAATGCCGTCTTTTCTGATGAGAACATCATCGAAGTAAATTTCACCGCCGCCGTACTCCGGACGCTGTATCATTACGAGATCCCAGTGAACTGCGGATTTATTGCCGTTAGGAGCGTCCTCATAGGATGCGCCCGGGGTAAGATGGAAACTGCCGCATATCTTTTCGTCAAAGAGAGTATCTTTCATAGGACTGAGAATATAAGGATTTACGCCGAGAGCGAATTCACCGAAGTATCTGGAGCCTTTATCTGTGTCCAGAAGAGCGTTTATCCTTTCATCATCATTTGATTCCGCTTTGATTATTTTACCGTCTTTTATTTCAAAAACTATATTTTCATAAGTGAATCCCTGTTCTTCCGATGGTGTGTTGTAGGAAATGATGCCGTTCATGGAATCTTTTACAGGCGCTGTATAAACTTCGCCGTCAGGTATATTTCGTTCACCTCCGCATTTTACGGCAGGTATGCCTTTTATGGAGAAAGTGAGGTCTGTACCAGGTCCGGTTATTCTGACTTTATCGGTCTTTTCCATGAGAGCTACGAGAGAATCCATGGCTCTGCTCATCCTGCGGTAGTCAAGAGTGCAGACATCGAAATAGAAATCCTCAAATGCTTCAAGGCTGCTTCCTGCAAGCTGTGCCATGGAATTGTTAGGATATCTTAAAACTACCCATTTAGTTTCATTGACGCGGTAGTCGAGGGTAGGAGCTGTCAGTCTGTAGTACATATTCAGCTTGTCGGCCGGTACATCGGAAAGCTCTGAAGTATTGCTGCCTGCGCGTATCGCTATATAGCACTGCATTCCTTTCATCTGAGCCAGTTTACATTCGTTGAGGAATTCGATCTGCTCCTCGCTGCACTCAAGCAGGATTTCACGGGTGATAGATGAATCTTTTATTTCAACGTAAGGCATCCCGCCCTTTGCGTATACGTTTTTAACTATCTGGCGCACCAGATCTTTGCAGCAGTCTCCCTCATAGTCTATCAGTACTTTTTCGCCTTTCTGAACATCGCAGGAATAATCTACGAGAAGATCGGCAAGCTTTTTTATCCTTGGATCCATAAAATACCTCCTTAATATATGTAAATTTTTTCGATTTCTATAGCGTATTATACCCTTAATATGGTATTTTTAAAAGGGGATATACGGAGGAATCGATGAAGTATGTATTTATAATGAATCCGAATTCAGGAAGCAGCAGGAGTATCAGAAAGCTTACAGGTAAGATAAAATCAGCGGCTTTGCGCTGCGGTATCGATGCTGAAATATATCACACTAAAGGAGAAGGCGACGCTAAGCGTTATACTTCGAGACTTTGTTCTGAATACAAGGGAAAAAGTGAAGCATTGAGGATATACGGATGCGGCGGAGACGGTACGATCAACGAGATCGTCAACGGAAGCATAGGTTATGAAAACGTGGAGATAGGAGCTGTGCCGAGAGGAACAGGCAACGATTACATAAGAAATTACGGTAAGGTTTCGGATTTTAAGGATATAGACTGCCAGATATCAGGAAAATCAGTGTACAGCGATGCTATAAAATACCGCGCGATTTACAATAACAAAATTATGGAAGGCCATTGCGCCAATATGTTCAACATAGGTTTTGACTGCAATGTGGTGGATCTTACGTCGAGGATAAAACGTATACCGGCGGTGAAAGGGTCTTTTGCATACCTTCTGTCTGTGTTTGTCATACTTATAAAGAAAAAAGGCGCCGATCTGAAAATAGAGTATGCTGACGGAGATATCGTGGATGAGAAAATACTTCTCATAGCTATAGCTAACGGATGTTACTGCGGTGGCGGAGTAAAAGGAGTGCCGTACTGCGAGCTTGATGACGGGTTTATGGATGTAAGTGTAGTAAGAAACGTGACGAGAAGATTTTTCGTAGCGCTGTTTCCGAGCTATGCAAAGGGAACTCATCTGGAAAAAAAGAAAATGACAGAGAGAGATATCATAAGGTACAGCAGGGAAAAGACTCTTACCGTCACGGCAAACGGAGAGAGTCTCAGGCTCTGTACCGATGGAGAAATAACGACTCAGAAGAAAATAGAATTTTCTATAATGCCGAAAGCTTTTCGATTCATCGTTCCAAAGCTTGTCTGAAAGTAGAAAGAGACGTCAGTATGGAAAAAAGTAAAGCGAAAATACGAAGAATAGATGAGAAGGATACAAAGAAACTCAGCGAGGCCGCATCTCTGATAAAAGAGGTTTTTATGGAATTCAATGCGCCTGATTACTCTA
>UQNP01000114.1 GCA_900542385.1 uncultured Eubacterium sp. | reverse complement strand
AATACAAAAGCAACTATGAGGAAATTGATAACGGCCATTATGAAAGATCCGTATCTCAGCTCGACCCCTGCGATAGTAACGACGAGGTCGCTGAAATTCACCCTTACTAAAAGACCTATTATAGGCGAGAGTATATCGTCGACAAGAGATGTGACTATTGCTGTAAATGCAGCTCCAACTATGATGCCGACAGCCATGTCGAGAACATTTCCTCTCATGGCGAATTCTTTAAATTCGTTCAGAAATTTTTTCATTATTTATACTGTTTCTCCGGTAATATTGTTTTTTACTTGATTTTTTTAGTACGGGATTGATTGTAACATAAAAAAATGATATTGTAAAATAAAATCGAACTTACTTTTGTATAAAACTAAACAAAAGACACATCAAAGATAAGGTAAAGGGAAAAGGGATATGACAATTGAAAAGAAAGTGAACGAGAAATTCAGGGGATGTACGCGTGGGGACAGACATAGAAGAAGGAAGCATAAAATGTTGAGAAGAAGAGTTGTAGGAGTATTGTTTTTAGTGACTCTTGCGGTGACGGGAGCAATAGGATTCAAAGCGTTTTTGTCAGGAAGGATATACAATAACGAAGAGGAATTCAAACTTTACGCCGAAAATCAGTTTGAGGAAGATACTCTGTTCGAGGTGGACGGAAAGACTGAGAAAATATATGAATACGGCAGTCCTATATCATATGCGGCGGATTACGATATCGTTGACAACGAAAAAGCGGAGAATTTCAGGCAGCTGAAAATACAGGAGATCAAACAGGAGTGGAGCGGAAGAGCAAGTAAAGAAAAAGATGCAAAAGACGCTCTGATAGTAAAATCCGCAGTATATGAAACGGGAAACGGCGCATTGAGCGTGGTGATACATAATACGGGCAGCAGAGAAAAGGGGCTGGATATGGTGAAGCTTTCATCATCGGTAGATACATATCTGCTGTCAAAGGAAACGGGGAGTCAAATGGTTCCGGAACAAGTATTCCTGCCTGACTATCGCAGCGTATGTTCCGAACAGGTAACTGAATATTTCGAAAATGATTATGATGGAGAAAGGCTGTCTGAGGGCTGGAAGGAATATGTTTCAGACAGCCCGGAAAACTTCAATGATTTCATGATAACAGAATCATATGTGACTTTTTTCTTTAAAGAGGGAACGGTTGCCGACAAATCAGAAGGGATCATATCCGTAAAAATAGAAAAAGAAAAACTACAGGATACACTCAGGTCGGCTGTTCTTGAAAGGTATGTAGATCCGTCAAAGCCGATGGTCGCGCTTACATATGATGACGGACCTGGAGGAAAAAGTGAAGAAGAGATACTTAATTGTCTCGAAAGTAGCAATACGGTGGCTACTTTTTTCTATACGGGAAATCGTGTGGATAATGCTCCTGACAAGATAGACAGGGCGAGAAGTATGGGATGTGAAATAGGCAATCATACGTGGAACCATCCGGTTTTGACTAAGCTGACGGATAAAGAGGTCGAAGAGCAGATAAACAAGACGAATGAAGCGATAAAAAGTGCATGCGGAGCATATCCGACAGTATTCAGGCCGAGTTACGGCGCTACCAATGAAAATGTGAATAAAGCGGCAAATATGCCTGTTATAATGTGGTCGGTGGATACGCTGGACTGGAAGAGCAGAAATGCGGACAAGATCTTTGAATCGGTGAAATCAAAAGAATCGCTGGATGGAAAGATAATATTGATGCATTCTCTGTATGATACCACCGCGGAAGCAACGAAAAAATTAGTTCCGTGGCTTAAAGAAAAAGGATATCAGACTGTAACGGTAAGCGAGCTTATAAAATACAGATATGGAGAAGATGGACAGGACGGTAAAGTGTACAGATAGAAAAAAGTGGAAATAAGATGCGGATTGTGTTATATTAAATAAGATGTATATTTTTACCTGAACAGAAAATGAATTCATACATGATTATGATGGAGAGAAGAAAATGCTGATAACAAGAAGAAGCGATTATGCAATGAGAGTGTTTAGAGTTCTTAAGGACGGCAAGATACACAATGTGAGAGAAATATGTGAAAAAGAAGATATACCTAAAGCTTTTGCGTATAAGATACTGCGTGAACTGGAGCTGGCAGACCTGGTGAAATCGGAGAGAGGAAACAGAGGCGGATATCTTCTAAACGGCGATCTTGATAAGATAACGCTGTACGATGTGGTGAGCATAACGGAAGGAGATCTGGCGATACTTCACTGTATGAAAGATGAGTGCAACAGAAATCCTGAGGGAATGCCGTGCAAAGTGCACAATGAGATAGAAAGGATACAGAATATACTGATAGATGAGATGAAGAAAAAGTCGATCTCTGAGATAATGGGTGAATAAAAGGGAAATCACCCTTCGATCTTTCTAAGACGTTCTAAGACTTTCATCATATCAGTCGGAACAGGAGCAGTTATGTTTAGCTGCTCTTTTGTTATGGGATGAATAAAGGAAAGTCCGGCTGCGTGAAGGGCCTGGCGTTCGATCAGCAGTACGTTTTCTCCGCCGTACAGCCAATCGCCCAGGACCGGATGTCCTGTGTGAGACATATGGACTCTTATCTGATGGGTGCGGCCGGTTTCCAATATAAGTTCAACGAGAGTGTATCCGCTTTTTATGTATCGCTCGATCACGGAAAAATGAGTTACGGACGGAAGCCCTCCCTCCATAACGCCGCGTCTTACATCTTCAGGATCAGGTCTTCCGATAGGCAGATCTATTTTTCCGGAATCTTCTTTTATGATACCTTTCAATATTGCTATATAACGTTTTTTTACTATGTTTTCTTTCATCTGTCTCGTGTATTCGTTCTGACAATAAGCGTTTTTTGCAACGACAAGAAGACCCGACGTATCCATGTCGAGTCTGTTGACGAATCTTATCTTGAAAGACTGTCCCGTTTTTTCCATATAATTCATAAGTGCATTGGCTACGGTGCCGGAAGGATGTCCTTTGGTGGGGTGGACTATAAGACCGGGCTGCTTATTGAGAATGAGGATATCCTTATCCTCAAAAACAGGATACACAGGGATGTCCCGCGGCTCAAAACAGCTCTTTTCATCGGGAAGCGATATTTTCACTGTATCTCCCGTGGAAACAGAATACCAGCCTTCGGCTGTTTCGCCGTTCAAGGTTACCAGCTTTTCCCGTTTTATTTTGTTTCTGAGTCTTGAGGAAAAGTCGAAGTATAGCCTCATTATATCTTTGACCTGGAGTCCATCGTCTTTTTCGGTCACTGTATGTTTGAATTCAGTCATATATGTATCTGCCTTTCATGATTTATCGTGGTCGTGATGAATGGATCTATAGGAATTTGCTCTTTACTTTGCTCCAGAAATCGTAATCTTTGAAGCGGAGCAGCTGTACTGTCTTGTCAGAAGCTGTGATTTTTACTTCTTTTACGTTTGAATATCCTGTCTGTATTCCGTCGTTTGTTATGAATATTTTATTCTTTTCGTATTCAGGCACTATTCCCAGGGAAATATCTGACGGTATCAGTATGCTCGATGTAAATGAGCGGTATGCTGTCGTGTTCATAGGAGCGATAGGAGTCACCTGCAGGAGGCTGAGCCTTGGATCTGCTATAGATCCGCCGAGAGAATAGTTGTATGCGGTACTTCCGGCTGATGTCGCTACAAGGATACCGTCTCCGCTGAATTTTTCTATCTGTCTGCCGTCTATGCATATGTAGAGATGTACAGCGTATGACTGTCTTCCTTTTATGACTATTTCGTTGAGACCGAGATGGCTGTTCGACTGACCGTCGTAAGTCTTTACTTCGGCAGATACAGTGCTGAGACGCTGTATGGAATAGGCGCCCTTTTCGTAATCGGATATGAATTGTCTGAAATTATCAGGAGATATTTCCTGAAAAAAACCCAGATGTCCCGTATTTATTCCAACTATAGGACATTTGGGAAAGTCACAGGAGTGGACGGTCTCTAAAAAAGAACCATCGCCTCCTATGCATATGATGAGCTCTGCTTCATGGGAATATTCGCCGGTTACCGTATAGCCGCGGTCGATCAGAAGCTTTGTAAGCTCGTAATTTGTTTCGAGAGAAACTTCAGTTTCATTTGTAAATATATTGATGAGTTTTTTCTTCATGTTCATCTCCGTTTACAGCAGGGATTCAAATTCATCCAGGATGTTTTCAAATGTCTTCATAGCTTTTTCCACAGGTGCAGGAGAACTCATGTCGACTCCTGCTATTTTCAGCAGCTCGATCGGATAATCGGATTCTCCTGTTTTAAGGAAATCTATATATCTTTCGGCTGCAGGCTTACCTTCGAAAAGTATTTTGCCTGATATGGCTGTAGCAGCGGAATAGCCTGTAGCGTATTTATATACGTAGAATGCGTTGTAAAAATGAGGTATGCGAGCCCATTCATATCTTATGGTATCGTCTTTTTCAACGCAAGGACCGTAATATTTTGAGTTGAGATCTTCGTATATATCGCACATCCATTCAGCCGTAAGAGTCTGTCCGTTTTCTGCAGCTTTGTGAGTCATATCTTCGAATTCTGCAAACATGGTCTGTCTGAACAGCGTGGTTCGGAAGGCTTCCAGATGCATATTGAGAAGATACTTTTTCATATCCTTATCGGTTTCCTCGTTGAGAAGGTACTGCATCAGCAGCGACTCGTTTACTGTGGAAGCGACCTCAGCGGTGAATATGGAATGGCTTCCGTATATATAAGGCTGGTTTTCGCGGGTATATTTGGAGTGCATCGAATGACCCATTTCATGGATAACGGTGAATACATCGTTGAGAGTATCGGTATAATTGAGTAGGATGTACGGATAGCTGTCATAGCAGCCAAAGCTGTACGCTCCGCTGGTTTTTCCTTTGTTTTCATATACATCCATCCATCCCTGGGATATACCTTCGTTCATCTTTGAAATATATTCGTCGCCGAGAGGTTTGAGGGCGAGTCTTATGATGCCGAGGGCTTCTTCGTATGAAACCTTTTTTTCGGGAAGCTCTATAAGAGGCACATACATATCGTACATGTAAAGCTTGTCATATCCCAGTATTTCTTTGCGCAGCTGAGTATACCTGTGGAGTACAGGCAGATTTTTATTTACGGTTTCAACGAGATTATCGTATACTTCCGAAGGGATATTGTCGGAAGATAAAGCAGCGCCGCGGGAAGAAGGGTATTTTCTTATTCGTGCGCCTACTACATCTGTCTTAGTATTGTAGCTGTATGTCGAGGCAATGGTATTGATCAGTTTTTTATATGAATCGTACATGGCATCGTAAGCGGATTTTCTGACATCGCGGTCGTGACTTTCCATGAAGTTTATATAATTGCCGTGGGAAAGCTCAACGGTGCTGCCGTCTTCATCGGTTATGTTTCCGAATTTGATGTCGGCGTTGTTGAGCATGGTGAAAATATCGTTGGTAGCGCCTGTTATTTCGCTCATGTTAGCGAGGATGTTTTCTTCTGCTTCCGTAAGTATGTGTTCTTTTTCCCGCAGAGTGTCGCGTATTGCAAAATCGTACTCTTTAAGACCTTCGGTATTTTTGATAAATCCGAGTATTTTTTCTTCGGGAGCAGCTAAAAGTTCCGGCGTGAAGAACGACATGGATGCTGAGACTGCTGCGATCACAGGACCGCACATATCCGACATGGCCTGGTACTTGGTTTCAGCATTGTTTTCGTCGCGTCTCATTCTGGCGTAAACGTATATTTTCTCCAGTTTTCTCCATATGGCGTCTCTGTCTTTGAATGCAGCAAGGAGC
>UQNP01000113.1 GCA_900542385.1 uncultured Eubacterium sp. | reverse complement strand
ATCCACTTATACTGCTGATTATAGATGATATAAACTCCATATTAAAACACTCCTTAATATTTAGTAGTACCCTGATATTTTATATGTATATATTCTAAAAAGCAAGAAAAACTCAAAATACTGCAAAATAATGACTTCAGGAAGTCGTTTAAGATTTATGATTTTAATAAACTGTTTGTACAAAACATTTAACTTTACATTTTATATTTTGTAACATACTATATATTTAGGTAGGAGATAAAGGAAACGGTGTGAAAAATGAGAGGATGTAAGGTGTTTGAAACAAAAATCGCGAAATATCTGGCATGCGTCGTTTTCGCAGCTATGCTGCTGTGCGTGCAGATGTTTTTTACAGTAGATGTATATGGGGAAGAACTTCACTACGCGAGGGACAACGACATAGATTTTTATCTGCCTGACGGCTGGGACGTTGAAGAGATCGATCCGGAGGAATCATCAGACAGTGGATTTGAAGCCATTTTGGAATCTTCGGGCGATGGTATGACTTTCGACGTATATTATCACAAAGGCGAAACCGAAGATTTTATTTACTTTGACGGAGAAGACAGTGATGCGGCAAGCTATTATGAAAATCAGGGGAAGGCTGTAGTCGAAGGGTTTTATGACGAAGTATATCCTGAAAGTCAGGTGAATATTGGAAATTATGAAATATATGAAGGAGATTGGGACACATATATAAAGGTAGAAGTCAATATAGCGGGCGGATCTGATAATGGAACTCAGCTTGTTTATTTAACTGCAAGAAACTCCATGACTGCTACAGCTGATTCGGAAACGAAACCTGTAGTAGACAGACTTTTGGTATTTGGAAGTGAAACCGGTACGGCAACTGCTGCGGAGATCAATGAGATCGCAGAGCCTATAGCCAATGAATATTATGATTTCGGATATGATGATTCACTTATGGGGTACAATGATTCAGAGGAGAGCAGCGGTAGTTATTATGATGACACCGACTACGGACCGACCACGTTTCAGAATGTAATGGGAACTTTATTGACATTCATTCCATTTATAATAATCGTAGTTGTGTTCATAATTATTTTTAGGCGTGTGAGAAAAAGCAGAAATGCTCTCTTTAGAGGAACTTACTCTGCAGACAGGAAAAAAAGCATGCGCAGTGAAAAATATAAAGCAATAGACAGAGATAAAAAATCCGAAAAGGATAAACACAAAACCGATTACAGGAAAGCGGGATCTGATAAAAATATAAGG
Source organism: uncultured Eubacterium sp. (assembly GCA_900542385.1). GTDB lineage: Bacteria > Bacillota > Clostridia > Peptostreptococcales > Anaerovoracaceae > Lentihominibacter > Lentihominibacter excrementavium. Next base: position 4,577 of record UQNP01000113.1, on the reverse strand, counting down.
AATAGAGAAGAAAGCTATATCAGGAGTCTGAAAACTTTGAGGTCGTCAGGGCTTGTAACAAAAGCTGAAATGCATGAGCTTTTGGAAAAATACGAGAGAAGTAAAAGGGAACTGGAACGAAGACGAAGGAGAAAAAAGTGAAAGGTGGTATGATATTATGACCATTGCAGGAATAACGATAGATTATTCGATAATATGGCTTGCCGCCGTTATAATTTTAGCTGTCATAGAAGCCGCGACTATGGGATTGACTTCCATATGGTTTGCAGGAGGAGCTTTTGCGGCTGCGATTGCAGCTCTGCTGGGAGGATCTTTGCCAATACAAATAATAGTTTTCTTTGCAGTTTCCGTGATTTTGCTGATAGTTATGAAGCCTATCGTGAAGAGGAAGTTCAACAGCCGTATTGAAAAAACAAATATAGATGCGCTGATAGGATCGGAAGGATCTGTGGAAAAGCGTATTTCTCATCTGGAGCCGGGGGTGGTCAAAGCTGATGGCAAGCTTTGGTCGGCAGTATGCGATGAGGGGAAAAAGATAGATAAAGGAGCTGTCGTCGTTATAAAATCAGTTAGGGGAGTAACGCTGACAGTAGAAGAAAAAAGATAGGAGGAGAATTATGTTTTCAGATGTGGGAGGAATAATAGCTATAGTAATAATTTTGATAATAGTGATAGCGCTCATAGTCACGAACATAAGGATCGTTCCCCAGGCGAACGCTTATGTACTTGAGAGATTAGGGGCTTATCATGCGACGTGGCAGGTGGGACTGCATATAAAGATTCCATTGATAGATAAGGTGGCAAGGAAAGTATCTCTTAAAGAACATGTGATAGATTTTCCGCCGCAGCCGGTGATAACTAAGGATAACGTAACGATAGAAATCGATACGGTAATATATTTTCAGATAACAGATCCCAAGATGTACGCATACGGCGTGGAAAATCCAATGGCAGCTATAGAAAATCTGACGGCTACTACACTTAGAAATATAATTGGAGAATTGGAGCTGGATGGTACGCTTACGAGCAGAGAACATATAAATTCTAAAATAAGAGTAGTTCTCGACGAGGCAACAGATGCATGGGGCATAAAGATAAACCGTGTAGAAGTGAAGAACATAAATCCGCCTGAGGATATACAGACCGCTATGGAAAAACAGATGAGGGCAGAAAGAGAAAGACGTGAAGCCATACTCAGGGCCGAAGGTGAAAAGAAATCCGCGGTACTGATCGCCGAAGGAAAGAAAGAGGCTGCGATACTTGAAGCAGAAGCTACCAAGCAGGCGGCAATAAAAGAGGCTGAAGGTAAAGCGGAAGCTATAAAGATGGTACAGCAGGCAACGGCAATGGGTATAAAAATGCTCAGTCAGGCAGATGCCACTAAAGAAGTGCTTACTTTGAGGAGCCTTGAGGCCTTTGAAAAAGCTGCTGACGGAAGAGCTACTAAAATAATAATCCCGGCAGAAATGCAAGGTATGGCAGGCCTTGCGAGCACCCTGACGGAAATTGTTGACAGCAGTATCGATCCTAAAGACAAGATATTGAATAAGATTGATAATGCAGCTGCTTCGGAGAAAGCCGATGTCTGAAAAAATCGATCCTGCGGATACCGGACGCGCGCAGGCATTCCAATTGTGGATGAAGGCTCCAATGCCTATGGTCACGCTTTTTAAAACATTTGATGTGACTTGCGCCGTAAAATTCGCCTGTAAAAAAGATCTTAAGTTCAATATGATAATGTGCTGGTGCATAGGTAAAGCCGCTTCGCAGACAGAAGAATTTTATCTTCTTCCGGAGGATGAATATTTTGTGCGTTACGAAAATATAGCCATAGATACTGTCGTAAAGACGAAAGACGGCGGTATAAATACCTGCGACATACCGTTTTCGCCGGATATAAGTCAATTTAACAGCGACTATCTCATGCTGACATCGCAAGTGCATGAAAGCTGTGAAGCATATGATCTGAGCAAAGATCACATGGTGATCGGAACATCTGCTATCACAGGATATGATATCGACGGAGCCGTAAATATATATGCCGGTCTTTATAACAATCCTTTTATGATATGGAGCAGATATCGGAAAAAGATGTTTAAATTCCATATGCCTGTTTCATTTCAGTTTCATCATTCACAGATGGACGGCATACCTGCGGCTCAGTTTTTGGAAAACGTTCAGCGTGAGATCAGAAGTTTGAAGTAGCGGAATAGATAAAAGAAAATCCGGGATTTATAGCTTTGATAATAAATTCCGGATTTCTTTTTATGGTGGAGACAGAGGGACTCGAACCCTTGACCTATGCGTTGCGAACGCATCGCTCTCCCAACTGAGCTATGCCCCCGTATATAAGTTTGATCGATCGTTACGCAAAAATTCTATTCCTATTTTTGTGGCAAGTCAATATACATATATGAATTTTTATAGGAAAGAGGAGAATTTTTATATGAAGAGTCTTCTTATAGCTTTAAATGCCAAGTATATACATTCAAATCCTGCAGTTTACAGTTTGCGTGCCTATAGCGACAGGGCATTTAAGGAAAAGGGTATTTCGCAGGGAATGAGGCCGGAGATGGAGATAGCGGAATATACTGTTAATCAGCCGACGCTCGGTATTCTCTCAGATATTTATGGGAAGAAACCGGAGGCGGTATTTTTTTCCTGTTATATCTGGAATATAGAAAAAGTCAAGGAGCTGACAGATAATATAAGAAAGATAATGCCGGAAACGGAAATATGGCTGGGAGGACCGGAGGTATCCTTTGCTCCGTGTAGAGTGCTGAAAGAAAACAGCAGTGTGGATGGAATAATATGCGGTGAAGGGGAGGAAACCTTTTTTCAGGTGGTTTCAGCATTGGAGAGCTGCAGAGCAGCATCGCGCACTTCACTGCTGCAGAGGTTTTCGCATATAAATGGAATCATTTTCAGAAATGAATATGGGGACGTAATAGAGAATTCTCAAAGGAAACCAGTAGAGCTGAATGATATTCCGTTCCTGTATGAGGATGTGGAAAACTTCAGAAACAGGATAATATATTACGAAAGCAGCAGAGGCTGCCCTTTCAGATGCAGTTATTGTCTGTCTTCGATAGAAAAGTCGCTTCGTTTTCGCAATATTGATATAGTAAAAAAAGAACTCCTGTATTTTATCGGACATAAAGTTAAGCAGGTGAAGTTCGTGGACAGGACTTTCAACTGTGACAGAAAACGTGCTGCGGAAATATGGAAATTCATCGCAGAGCATGATAACGGAGTTACAAATTTTCATTTTGAGATTTCAGGAGATATGTTGAGCGATGAGGAAATGGATATTTTAGAAAAATTAAGACCGGGAAGTGTACAGCTTGAAATAGGTGTCCAGTCGGTGAATATGGAGACTTTACGCGAAATAAACAGAAAGACCGATTTAAAAAAACTTAAGGAAAATGTCGGCAGAATACGAGAAGCAGGAAATATACATATTCATCTTGATCTGATAGCAGGACTTCCTTTTGAGAATATGGAAAGTTTCAAGAATTCTTTTAATGAGGTGTATGCAATGCGTCCTCATCAGCTTCAGCTGGGATTTCTGAAGGTTTTAAAGGGGACTGTTATGGAAAAGAAGAGCGCGGGCTACGGGATAAGGTATACATCAAAACCTCCCTACGAGGTGCTTGGCACAGAATGGCTCGATTACTATGATATAAGAAAACTCAAAGGCATAGAGGAAATGGTGGAATGTTATTATAACAGCGGACAGTTTGTCAGTACTTTGAACATACTCTCTGAAGAGTATGAAAATCCCTTTGAGATGTTTGAAAACATGGCAGAGTGGTATGAAGAAAATGGACTTGCCATGATGAATATTTCCAGAAACAGCAGGTATGAGTATCTTATAGAATTTGCGAGAGTCTCTATATATAAGGACAGAGAAACAAAATTCAAAGAATTCGAGGAAGCCGCTGCGATGGATTATTATTCGAGAGACTACGAAAAGGGTTTGCAGCTGTATGCTTCCGGCGTGCTCATTATGGAAAAGTGCGCCGACCTGCTGCCGGATTACTTCGGCTTTGTGAAGGGCCTTGTCGATTCGCAGGATCTGTCGCTGAATATCTCCCGTGAGATGCTGCAGCACGACCGTCAGTTAAAACTTATCGCGACGCGCATTGAGAAGAAGATTGCGTCGGAGCTTAAATCCATGCTGGAGCACGACAGAGAGAACTACGAGAAGTTCTTTGAGAGTTTCGGCTTGAGACTCAAATTCGGCATGTACGAGAACTACGGCATCAACAAGGATAAGCTCAAGGATCTTGTGCTGTTCCGCTCCTCCACAGGCAAGATGCGCACGCTGAAAGAGTACGTTCAGGACATGAAGGAAGACCAGACCTGCATTTACTACGCGGCGGGCGAAACCCCGGAGCGCATTGCGCATCTGCCGCAGACCGAAGCCGTGCTTGACCGCGGCTACGAGGTGCTGTACCTTACGGACGATGTGGACGAGTTCGCGCTGATGGTGTTGCAGGAGTACGAAGGCAAGAGCTTCAAGAACGTTGCGGCGGAAGACGCACGCGTACAGACCGAAGAAGAAAAGCAGGCTG
>UQNP01000112.1 GCA_900542385.1 uncultured Eubacterium sp. | reverse complement strand
GCGCAGTTTGACAGACCTGTTCAAAACAGGTCGGCAAATGCGCAAAACGGTGCGTCTCGCAGCAGCAGACAGCCGTCTTCTGCCAGACGTTCACAGCCTCAGAGACGTTCCCAGCAGCAAAGAAACACAGCAAATGCATCACGCAGCGATAATGTCAGAAGACAGCCTGATGCTGCGAGAACTTCTTCTGCGAATTCCCAGCGAAGCGGGCAGCAGCGAAACAATCATGCTGCACCTTCACGCGCCCAGCATTCCAATGCGCAAAAGCCAAAAAACAGCACCAAGTCAAAAAGGCCTTTCGGATTTGGAGGAAGCGTCGGAGGCGGCAGAAAAAGCTTCGCAAACGAAAAACCGCAGAGTTTATTCAAAAAAATCATAAAAACCGTGGTTTTGGCATGCCTTGCACTGATCATGGGCGTTGGCGTATATGCCGGCATAGTTATCGTGACCGCTCCTAACGCAGATACGGACAATCTGTACGATATGCTGTCGCAGAGATCTGTGCTCTATGATTCCGAAGGAAATGAAATCGACAACCTCTATTTCTCCGACGGAAACAGGACTATACTTTCCTACGATGAGATACCTGAGGATATGGTCAATGCAGTAGTCTCAATAGAAGACAGAAAGTTCTGGGACCACAGCGGGTTTAACTTTGTAAGAATGGCAGGTGCCGTTGTCGACAGCGTTTTCGGCGGAGGACAGATCAGCGGTACAAGTACTATAACCCAACAGCTTGCGAGAAACGTATACCTTTCAGATATCAAGAGTCAGCGATCCTTGAGCAGAAAGATAACGGAAGCGTATTACACTATAATCCTGGAAAAAAATCTTACAAAAGAAGAGATAATGGAAGCCTACCTGAATACCATATTCCTGGGTTTCAATTCATACGGTATACAGGCGGCATCACAGGCATATTTCTCAAAGGATACACAGGATCTGACCACTCTCGAATGTGCTGCGCTTGCCGCACTTCCTCAGTCACCTGACTCATATGCTCTCGTTAAAACAGACTATAACGGATCAGGTTCAACTTCCGGTCTTCCTGTTATTTCCAGCACCGATTCAGTTACATATCTGTACAACGGAGATATATCTGAAACAAGAAGAAACGCCGTAATAAACAATATGGCTGAAGAAGGTTATATAAGCAGCGAAGAACGCGATAATCTGCTCAGTGAAAACCTTGCAGACCACATAAAGATCGGTGTATCTGCGGATGCTGATGAATCCTCGTATTTCACTGATTATGCCATAGATCAGCTTACAGAAGACATAATATCCGAATACGGCATCAGCCGCGCTGACGCACGTGATATGATATATACAAACGGGCTCAAGATCTATACTACTATGGATTCAGATATACAGGCGATAGTCGAAGATGAATTTGCTGACGACAGCAACTATTCAGGAATATCATCGGTAAGACGAAACAGCGATGGCGATATACTCAATGAAAACGGCAATATAATGCTCTATGACTACTCTCACTACTTCAATGACGACGATGAGTTCACCCTCGAAAGCGACGAGTATGAAATGAACAGCGACGGAAGCATGACCATATTTGCCGGAAATCGTCTGAATATATACGATATTGAAGTCAACGGACAGCCCGATGTAAGTATCGAATTCGATGGTATGTATACTCAGGAAGATGGATCTTTCTATTTCATAGAAGGAGGAGCTCTTTCCATACCTCAAGGATATACTACTACCGATAACGACGGTAACGCTGTAATATCCGCACAATTCTTCAAGGATTACCCTGACTTCTTTACAGCAGATGGAGACAGCTATGTAGTGAGCAGCGCAAATTATTCTCTCAAACAAAGAGTTAGACAGCCTCAGGCTGCTACAGTCATCATGGAAAACTCCACAGGTGAGATAAAAGCCATGGTCGGAGGCAGAGGAACTAAAGGAAGCCAGCTCTTCAACAGAGCTACCAGCGAAAGACAGCCTGGATCGGTAATGAAGCCTATAAGCGTATACGGCCCTGCCCTGCAGATGAGTTACGAATATGTTCAGGATAATAAAACAATGAAACTCGACAGCAGCGATGGAAGCGACTGGGGCAACTACATAACAGCAGGAAGCATAATCAATGACCAGCCTATCCAGTACAACGGCAGGAACTGGCCTAAAAACTGGTACTCAGGATATCGCGGCCAGATGACTCTCAGACATGCAGTTGAACAATCAGTAAATACCTGCGCTGTAAAGACATATCAGCAGATAGGTGCCGATTATTCCGTTTCAATGCTGAAAAAATCAGGAGTAACCTCCATCGTTGAAGAAGGCGATACCAATGACCTCAATCCATCAGCACTTGCCCTCGGTGGTATGACAAAGGGTATCTCACCTCTCGAAGTAACGGCAGCATACGCTACCTTTGTCAACGAAGGCGTATATAAGTCTCCTATAGCATACACACAGGTACTCAATTCGAACGATGAAGTTCTTTTCGAAAAAACTTCTGAAGAAGAACGCGTTTACAACGAAGGTGTTGCTTGGATAATGACCGATATATTGAGAACTGTAGTTACCAATGGACTCGGATCGAGCGCAGCTATAAGCAATCAGCCTGTAGCCGGTAAGACAGGTACAACTACAGATTCTTACGATTTATGGTTCTGCGGCTTCACACCACAGTATACAGCAGCATTATGGATGGGTAACGATATAAACATAGAATTGAGCGCAGGAAGCAGCAGAGTCGCAGGATTCTGGCAAAATATAATGAGCCGTGTATGCGAAGATCTGCCAAGAGGCTCTTTCGCTGAAAAGCCTTCGGACGTTACTACTGTCAATGGAGAATACTATATAGAAGGAACGTACTCGAACGTATCCCTGTCACAATCGGGAGATTCCGGCTCCGATTCGGCAACCTCAGCAGTATCCTCCGCAACAGAAAGCATATCGAGAGCTACGACTACACAGCCTGAGCCTACCACGCCGGAGTCAAGCGAATCGCCAACCTCACCGACATCCGGATCGAGCAATTGAAATTAAAACAGATATTGCACTTAACAAATACCAGAAGACACGTAGCAAAAACTGCGTGTCTTTTATCGTATAAAATATTGTGTAAGCGGAAACCCATGCTTAAGCACAAGGATGTTTTCTTACAATACATACCACTATCATCATCTGACTGACTTTGGGTTGAATACGAGCGCTACTGTATATCCCCATCCAATAGCTACAGATATGCCTCCTGCCGCAGCCTTTATACCTCCCGTCACAGCTTCCAAAAGGCCCTGCTTGGCACCTTCCATCGCACCTTTGGCAAGACTGTATCCGAATCCGGGAAGCGGCACCCTTGCCCCGGTCCCTGCAAATTCCACCAGATGCTCATATATGCCAAAGGCCTGAAGGATGGCTCCTATCGAAACTAATATGACTAAAACTCTCGGCGCCGTAAGCTTTGTTCCGTCTATCATCAGCTGTCCTGCAACGCATATACCTCCTCCCACAATGAAAGCAAATATATAATCCATAACATTTTCCATAGTTTTCATCTCCTCCGCATATTACTCTGTTTCAAGAGATATCGCGTGTGCTATCCCGGGAATAGATTCTCCCTGAAACGGGCTTATCGTTGATAAAAGCGCACCTGTAGAAATTATAAGCGCCCTGTTTATCTCCCCGCGTTTCATCTTTTTATAGACATATCCGGCAAATACGGATGCAGAACACCCACATCCGCTTCCTCCGCTGTGTACATCCTGCCTCGGCTCATATATCATAGTCCCGCAGTCATCGTATATCCTTTCTATCTGATCTTTATCTATGCCTGAGTCCGAAAGCAGATCCGCTACGATCTTCTTTCCTATATATCCCAGATCTCCCGTAAAAACAGCATCGTAATATTTCAGATCTCTTCCAGTATCCTGTAAGTGATTTAGCAGTGTATCTACAGCAGCCGGAGCCATTGCGCTCCCCATCTGATTGGCATCTTTTACTCCGGCATCTATGACTTTGCCTATGGTACCGCTCTCTATCCTCACTTTTTTCATATTGTGTATTTTTCCCTCTTTATCTGCAAAGGTTTCTTCAATGCCTGATTCTCCTGAAAGCAGCATAGCTCCTGCCGCCGTAGCGGTCCACTGAGCCGACGGCGGCCTCTGATTTCCGTGTTCCAACGGCATCCTGAACTGTCTTTCCGCAGTACAGTAATGACTTGAGGCGCCTATCACAACGTTATCACTGTATTTTCCATCTGTCAGCACCGCACCAAGCATAAGCGATTCGGTCATGGTTGAACAGGCTCCGTATATCCCGAGAAAAGGTATTCGAAGATCGCGCGCCATAAACGAAGAAGACATAAGCTGATTAAGCAGATCGCCGCTAAGCATGGCGCCTATGTCATCTGTATCTTTATCCGCTCTTCTTATACACTCTGTAATAGAGGTTTTAAGCATCTTGCTTTCTGCTTTTTCCCATGTATTTTCTCCGTAAGTATCATCATCAAGGCAAAAGTCAAACCACTCATGCAAAGGTCCATTCCCTTCCTTTTCTCCGCCTATAGAATATCCGCTCAGTATATAAGGTTTTCTTCGAAAGTTCAAAGTCTGTTCCAATCATTTTCCTCCCCTGCTCATTTTAACTCCATATTCCTATCATCCAGTACACGATACCTATTATAATCGATAAAGTGATTCCAAGAACAAGTACCGGTCCGGATAAAGAAAACAGTTTGGCGCCAACTCCCAAAACCACCCCCTCTTTCTTATACTCTATAGCCGGAGCAACCATGGAATTTGCGAATCCTGTTATCGGTACGATAATACCCGCCCCTGCAAATTTAGCTATAGTATCGAAGCATCCAAGTCCCGTCAGCAGCTGCGCCGTCATTATAAGTATGATCACAACGTATACAGAGGCTGTTTTTTCCGGTATTCCCATGCTGATGAATCTGTTCTCTATCCACATTGACAGGACACACAAACTTCCGCCGCACAAAAAGGCCCTTACGGAATTCATAAAATATTTTGGTTTCGGCGTGAACTTGCTGCTGTATTTTTCATAGGCCTTGGCTATATCCTTCTTTTTTATTTCATCCCTTGTCTCCATATCTAATCTCCTTTTTCAAACATCCTCTATATTATTATCTGTAATTGTGGCATAATAATGCTATGAAAAAAATTATTCTTGCCTCTTCGTCTCCCAGACGAATCGAGATGATGAAAAAACATGGATATGATCCCATAATAATTCCAGCCGACGTGAATGAAGAACTTCCATTCAGCATTTCTCCCAGATCGGCGGTAATGTACCTTGCGCTGAAAAAAGCGCTCTGCGTATCCGATAAAGCAATACAAAAAAATATCGGCAGCAATTTAGTAATTGCCGCCGATACTATCGTCGTATTCAACAATAAAATCATAGGAAAACCATCTGATAAAACAGAAGCTTTTAAAACTCTTTCTGCCCTCAGAAACAAATGTCATCACGTTATAACAGGAGTATGCATCCTCGATAGCGAAAATTCATTAAAAACCTGCTTTTACGATGATACAGAAGTATTTTTCAAAAATTTCAGCGATGACTTCCTTCAAAAATACGTAGAAACTCCGGAGCCTTACGACAAAGCCGGAGGCTATGCTATACAAGGGACCTTCAAAGCCTGTGTCCGCGAGATAAAAGGTGATCTTAATAATGTCATCGGCTTCCCATGGTACAGGATAGAGCCGTATATCAAATCTTGAATCAGCCTTCTTTCATTTCGCCGGTCCTGTACGCCTTTACAAGCTCTCTGAGCTCCTCAGCCTCACGTTCAAGCTCACGCCCCTGATCGGTATCTCTTACGAGCATTCTTTTTTCCAGCGTTTTTACAGTCCTTATGACCGGTGTGTGAAATACCTGAGTACCGTCTTCCTGCAACGGACTGTAAGGTTTA
>UQNP01000111.1 GCA_900542385.1 uncultured Eubacterium sp. | reverse complement strand
ACGGGATCAAAGAATTTAATGAAAAATGTAAGGAATCAGTATTCACTTATGAGAGTATGTGGAGAAATATGACTAAGAGGATGGGTTACCTCATAGACATGGACAATCCGTATATCACGCTTGATAATGATTATATAGAAACTCTCTGGTGGATAATAAAAGAGTTCTTTGATGCAGGAATGATTTATGAAGGCCACAAGATCCTTCCTTACTGTCCAAGATGCGGGACAGGGCTTGCATCCCATGAAGTGGCTCAGGGATATAAAGAAGTAAAGGTAACGACCATAACTGCTAAATTCAAGAGGAAGGACGCAGACGAATATTTCCTTGCGTGGACGACGACTCCTTGGACATTGGCATCCAATGTTTCACTTACAGTAGGACCGGACATAGATTACGTAAAAGTAAGGATGACTGCCGGAGACGAAGAAGGCAGCGTATTTTATGTTGCAAAGGTACTTGCAGACAAAGTGCTCGGAGCTGATAACTACGAAGTCATTGAAGAGATGAAAGGAAAGGATCTTGAATACATCGAATACGAACAGCTCATGCCGTTTATAAAGCCTGATAAAAAAGCGTTCTTTGTAACATGTGCCGATTACGTAACTATAGAAGACGGTACAGGTATAGTTCATACTGCACCTGCTTTCGGTGAAGATGACTATAATACAGGAAGAAGATATGGCCTTCCTGTTGTAAATCCTGTAGATGAACAGGGCAAGTATACAGAGACGCCATGGAAGGGCCGTTTTGTAATGGAAGACGGACTTGATGTGGATATCATAAAGTGGCTTGCAGGGGAAAACAAGATCTTTGCCAAGGAAAAGATCGTTCACAATTATCCTCATTGCTGGAGATGCGGCACGCCTCTCGTTTACTATGCAAAACCGAGCTGGTATATAGAGATGACAAAGCTCAAGGATGAGCTCGTGGCAAACAACAATTCTGTAAACTGGTTCCCTGACTTTGTAGGGGAAAAGAGATTCGGCAACTGGCTCGAAAATGTTAATGACTGGGCGATCTCAAGAAACAGATACTGGGGTACGCCTATACCTATCTGGCGATGCGAATGCGGACACCTTGAATGTGTGGGAAGCAGAGCTGAGCTTGCGGAAAAAGCCCAGGAAAATATCACAGAGGATATAGAGCTGCACAGACCGTATGTGGATGATGTTCATCTCACATGTCCTGTATGCGGTAAGACTATGACCAGGATACCTGAAGTAATGGACTGCTGGTTTGACAGCGGAGCTATGCCTTTTGCCCAGCAGCATTATCCGTTTGAAAACAAGGAGAATTTCGATGAAGAGCTTTTCCCTGCCGATTTCATATGCGAAGGAATAGACCAGACAAGAGGATGGTTCTACTCTCTTATGGCAATATCGACCTTCATAAAGGGCAAAGCGCCGTATAAGAACGTACTTGTAAACGATCTCATTCTCGACAAGCACGGCAAGAAAATGAGCAAACACGTTGGAAACACCGTAGACCCGTTTGAGCTTTTCGATAAGTACGGAGCAGATGCGCCGAGATGGTATCTTCTCTACGCATCTCCGGCATGGTCGCCGACCAAGTTTGATGAAGAAGGTCTGATCGAAGTAGTCAGCAAATTCTTCGGAACGCTTAAAAACGTATATAACTTCTTCGTTCTCTATTCAAATCAGGATGAGATAGATCCTGCGGCGATAAAAGTAGATTACGATAAGAGACCTGAACTGGACAGGTGGATAATATCCAAATACAATAAACTTATAAAAGAAGTCATCGAAGACATGGACAGATATGATCATATGAAATCCGTGAGAAAAATACAGGATTTCGTCACTGAAGACCTGTCCAACTGGTATATAAGGAGAGCGAGAAGAAGATTCTGGGAAGAGGAGATGAACGAAGATAAGAAGTCTGTATATGCCACTACGTATGAGGTGCTTGTAGGCGTATCGCAGCTCATAGCTCCGTTTGCTCCGTTTATTTCAGAAGAAATGTATCAGAATCTTACCGGCGAAGAATCTGTACATCTTTCATTCTTCCCTGAAGCGGATGAGAGCCTTATAGATAATAAAGTAGAGGAGAGAATGGATCTGGTACGCGCTCTTGTAGGCCTTGGACGCGGCACGAGAGAAAAGGAGAGGATAAAGGTAAGACAGCCTCTTTCAGGAGTCCTTGTAGACGGAAAATATGAATCGGTCATAGGAGATCTTACACCGCTTATTATGGAAGAGCTCAATATCAAGAAGGTGATATTCGAAAAAGATCTGGACGGATATATGGACTATACACTCAAACCTAATTTCAAGGTTGCAGGGCCGGTTCTCGGAAAGAACATAAAGAGCTTTGCGGCTGAGCTTGCAAAGGCTGATTCAGCCAAGACTGTAGCGGCGCTTGAAACAGAGGGTATGATCGCTATGGAAATAAATGGAGAAAAGTTTGAGATCACGAAGGATATGGTAGATGTAAAGATCTCTGCAAAAGAAGGCTTTGCTGTTGCAATGGAGAACAATGTGTTTACTATCCTTGATACAACCCTTACTCCTGAACTCGTAAGAGAAGGTCTGGCGAGAGAGCTCGTATCCAAAGTGCAGCAGATGAGAAAGCAGAATGACTATGAAATGATGGACAATATAAATATATATTTCAGCGCTGACGAAGAAGTTGCTGCCGCCATTGATGAACACAAAGACTACATCATGAAAGAAACGCTTGCAGCTGATATGAAAGAAAAGCAGGGACTGAAAGAAGTAGAGCTCAATGGACATAAGACAGGGCTTGATATAGAAAGGGTATAGAGCTATGAGCACGGATATAGAAAATTTGAGAAGACTTGCAAACTGGAATGTCAGACATCATATAGATGTATTTGATTTTTATATCTCTCTTGGAAGGGATCTTGACTATATTTCGGTTAAATTCGGTATGGAGCTTCCGGATGTAGTAAATCTCCTTCAAGGGTACGGAGAGAAAATAGAGCTTAAGAGCGACGATGAAATAAAAGCCGTAAGAAAGAAGAAAGGTGTTTTCAAATTTTCTCCCGGCGATGTCTACGATACTCCGGGCAGAGGAAGATACGAGAAACTTCCGCGAATGTTTGTCGAAGAATATATAGAAAAATTTTATCCCGGTATTTCATCGGAAAACCCTCAGAATGACTGGATCTGTATAGATGAATATCTTGGACGTTTTCATCCTAATTGGATGGTAAGAGACAGAGATTAGATGAGGATGGAAGAAAAACGTATGGAAAAAATCGACCTTCAGGATCTTACATTTGATGGATCTGAAAAATTTGCCGCGGATATCGGAGAGCCTGCTTTTCGCGGCAGACAGCTTTTCAGATGGATCAATAAAGGAATAAGGGATTTTTCGCAGATGAGCGATCTTCCGCTGCCATTTCGTGAAAAGATTGAAAAATACGCCTGCGCCGGAAGCGTAAGCATATTGGATATGCAGATGGACAATGAGGACGGAACGCGTAAATTCCTCTTTGGACTTTCGGATGGAAGCTCAGTGGAAGGTGTGTTCATGAAGTACAGATACGGGAATTCTCTGTGTCTTTCTTCACAGGTAGGTTGCCGTATGGGATGTGCTTTTTGTGCATCGGCTCTCGGCGGATTTGAACGGAATCTTACGGCGGGAGAGATGATGGGGCAGATATTCGAAGCGGAAAGAGCCGCGGGAGAGAAAATAAACCATATAGTTGTCATGGGAATGGGAGAGCCTTTTGATAACTATGAGAATCTTTCACGGTTTTTGGACATCGTAAGGCATAAGGACGGAAAGAATTTCAGCAGCAGGAATATCACCGTGTCAACAAGCGGTATAATTCCTTTGATGGAACGTTTTTGTAATGAATTCCCGCAGGTTAATCTTGCAGTGTCACTGCACAGGCTTGACGATGAGGGCCGCAGCCGTATAATGCCCGTGAATAAAGCATATCCCGTTGATGAGCTGATAGAAACGGCGCGCCGATGTGCGGCAAAAACAGGCAGAAGGATAACTTTTGAATATACACTGATAAAAGGTGAGAACGACACTGAATACGATGTAGAGCTTATGAAACGTAAATTGTCGGGAATACTGTGTCATGTCAATCTGATACCGCTGAACCCGGTTGAAGAAACAGGCTTTTCCGGCAGCAGCAGAAAACGTGCTGAGGAAGTTGCGGCAGAGCTAACGTCTTTCGGTATACCGGCAACGGTAAGGAGAGAGCTTGGACGCAATATAGACGGAGCATGCGGTCAGCTGCGCTTAAAAAAACGATAGATAGGTTCTGAGAAGATTTATATAATAGAGGTATTTATGTTTATGATAATTGTGATCATGTTTGCCGCAGCGATCCTTCTGATGCTTGCAGTGCTCATATATGCGGTGAAAAAAGGCAGAAGCTCGTATGAGAAAGTAAATTATGATAAAATGCCGGAAGAAAAGAAAGATGCGATGAGTGATGAGGAAATGCTCATAACTGCAATGTGGGATGATGATATCGATATTTTTAAATAAAGAAAACGAATTTCCGTGTTAAATCTTGAGTATTGAGGGGTGACCCTATATAATATAAGTGTAATTCTACAGATTTCAGAAAAGAGGTATAAAATGTTTGAAAAGCTAACAGAACAGTTAAAAGCCGATCCGCGTACAATAGTTTTCACTGAAGGTACGGATGCTCGTATCCTTGATGCAGCGGACAAGCTTACAAAGGATGACATACTCAAAGTGATCCTTCTCGGAAATGAGGAAGATGTGAAGAAAGCGGCAGAAAGCGGCAGCTTCAATATCGAAAAGTGTGAGATCATCGATCCTGAGAAGTATGATGAGATCGAGCGTATGGTTGAAAAGATGGTTGAACTGAGAAAAGGCAAGATGACTGAAGAACAGGTAAGAGAAGCTCTTTCGAAATCAAACTATTTTGGAACTATGCTGGTTAAGATGGGAAAAGCCGATTGTCTGCTTGGAGGAGCAACATATTCGACTGCTGATACTGTAAGACCTGCTCTGCAGCTTATAAAGACAAAGCCGGGCAATAAAATAGTAAGCTCATGCTTTATTATGGTCAAAGGCGATCAGAAGCTGGCTATGGGTGACTGCGCAATAAACATTTCACCTACGGAAGACGAACTGGTTGAGATCGCGATCGAATCAGCAAAGACAGCTAAGGTATTCGGCATAGAGCCTAAGGTAGCAATGCTTTCATACTCCACCTACGGTTCAGGTAAAGGCGACATGGTAACATTGGTAGCCAATGCAACTAAGAAGATAAAAGAAGCCGCACCGGATCTGGAAGTCGACGGAGAACTGCAGTTTGATGCTGCTGTTGCGCCTGAAGTGGCTCAGGTCAAATGTGCAGGCTCCAAAGTGGCAGGCCAGGCAAATACATTCATATTCCCTGATATAAATGCGGGAAATATAGGATATAAGATAGCAGCGAGACTTGGCGGATATGAAGCGATAGGTCCTGTGCTTCAGGGACTTAATGCTCCAATAAACGATCTGAGCCGTGGATGCAATGCGGATGAAGTTTATAAGATGGCCATAGTTACAGCAGCGCTGAGCTAAATGTTTCAATGAATTTTCAAACCGGGGAATTTGTTTTCCCCGGTTTTTGTTTTTGGATTTCAGTTGATGAAAATAACTGCATAGTGTATAATGTTATGTAATATAAAGTACATGCGTGGCATATTTAGGAGGACGATGTTATGGTGAAATTACTCATAGGACATAAAGGAAGCGGTAAAACCAATACGATGGTGCAGCTGGCAAACGAGAGCATTGAAAAGAGCAATGGCAGCATAGTATTTATAAATAAAAATCACAGACTCATGTATGAACTTAATTTTAAAATAAGAGTCATATGTATGGAAGATTTTGAACATATTACTAATATAGATGAATATATAGGATTTTTATATGGCATAATCAGTTCAGATCACGATATAGA
>UQNP01000110.1 GCA_900542385.1 uncultured Eubacterium sp. | reverse complement strand
CGAGAAGAGGAGCGCCTTGTGTAAATCCGCCGGGAGTATCGGACATCTTGATTACAGTGCCGGGGATTCTGATCTTCCCAATGCTTTTATCGTCTATTTCAACCAGCATATTTCGTTCTTTTATCTGTTCGTTTTCCATAGACTCTGCTACTGTACATACTGCGCCGCATGCGAGCTTAGCATCGTTGAGTTTCTTTTCTATTTCAAATTTCGACATTTTTGATGTAACTTTTTCGATGGCTTCCTTAAGACCTGATTCGTAGTTATCGCCTCTCGATTCATTCGTCTTGTATTTTTCATCTGCTTTCAGGTCGTCCATTCCGAGAGCATCGCAGAATCTGATCCACTGGTTGTCGGTGGATATGCCTATGGATACATAGCCGTCTTTAGCTTTAAAAGTATCGTAAGGAGAGATAGACGGATATGAATTACCTACTCTTTGAGGTACTTTGCCTGTGAGAGCATAAGTTATAGGTGCGGCTTCCAGAATAGAAAACAGGCAGTCGAGTATGGCTATATCTATCCTCTGTCCTTCGCCCGTCTTTTTTCTGTTTATCAGTGCGAGATTGACTGCTGCGGCCATATATGTTCCGCTGAGGTGATCTCCTACGGCAGGGCCTGCCTTTGTAGGAGGACCGTCAGGGAAACCGGTCCTATCCATTATTCCGCTCATTGCCTGAAGCTGTAAATCGAGACCTATGGTTTCTTTTAGAGGGCCTGTCTGCCCGAAGCCGTTAAGGGACGCATATATTACAGATGGATTTACTTTTTTTACAGTTTCGTAGTCCAGTCCCATTCTCTCCATACTGCCGTACTTGAAATTTTCACATACGACATTGGCGTCCTTTATGAGATCCAGGGCGATTTTTCTGCCTTCTTCGGAGGCGGTGTTGAGACCTATGCTTTTTTTCCCTCTGTTGAGAAAAGTGTAGTATGCACTGTTTCCATCTTTGAAAGGCGCCCAGTATCTTGCAAGATCGCCTACTCCGGGACGTTCGATCTTTATGACTTCTGCTCCGAAGTCAGACAGCAGCATGGTGCATAGACTGCCGGCGTGTGCTTGAGTGAAGTCTACCACCTTTATTCCTTCTAATGGTTTCATTGGATAACTCCTTTCTTGTTTTGTCCGAAAACAATAATATATTTAGCAGGTGTACAAATAAAAAGTTCAGTTGACAAAATATATACGCAACATATGTGCCAATATTTTGAAAAAATGCTGAAGGTTGAAATTTCAATGATAACTGGTTGTAAAGAGGTAAAGGAGAGTGTAAATGCTGATTTTTGTGAGTTGAAATAGATTCACTGAAACATGCTTGAGAAGTGGGAAAGCCGATCAAAACCGGGGATAGGGAAGATCGGCCAAAGCATGAGTTTATATCAACTCGCGAATTGATATGAACTCGGTCGGTAAAACATGGATACAGGTTATTTTAAAAATTTTCGCTTTCCACTATCTTTTTGCTCATTCGGGATGTTAAATATATTAGAAAGTACTTTCGATGAGATCCGGGAGGCAGTATTGGATAAAGATTATTTCCTGATAAAAAGAATAAAACACGGTGATGAGGATGCTATGGAGACGTTCGTGCGGCAGTATTACGGTATGATCCTGAAGTACTGTGCGTACAGGATAATGCGAAAAGACGAGGCTGAGAGCATCACCCAGGAGACTTTTGTAAGATTTTTTTCTGCGGTGTCCGGATATCGGCACAGCGGCAAAGCGCTGAATTTTCTCTATACGATAGCTAAAAACCTCTGCGCTGACTTTAATCGAAAAAGTGCGGCCGAAGAGTCTGCCCGTGAAAGCATTATAATGGAGAACTCTGTTTCTCCGGTCGTGGAAACAAGCGGCAAAACCGATCTGAAGATAGATATTGAACGTGCTCTCAGCACGATTTCGGAAGAACTCAGAGAAGTCATAATGCTTTTCTACTTTCAGGATATGAAAGAAAAGGATATAGCGAGAATGCTCGGCATAGGACTTTCGCTTGTGAAGTATAGGCTGCGGCGGGGCAAGGAAGAGCTTGCTAAGATTATGAGTGAGGAGGATGTGCTATGAAAATATCAGAAAAAGGGAAAATAGAAGAGATGCTGTACGCCTACGCTGAAAAGAACGAGACGGCGGTCGATGAAGAGAAAATAAGAGAAACGGTCAAAAGGTCCAGGGAAGCGTTTTTTGCAGGTGAAGAGGCGAGGAAGACCTCCTATATGGAATTCATTTTCCAGCAGAGCAGATTTATAAGAAAGATATGGTGGCTGCTTCAGCTTATCGTAGTTGCTGCACTTTATGTATGCCTGTGCAGTGCCGGAAGCGAATATACGATGCAGCGCGCCATGGGAGCGGCAGCGCCGCTGCTGGTGATAATGATAGTGCCCGAACTTTGGAAAAACAGAGGAAGCATGAGCATGGAAATAGAAGGATCTGCTTATTATTCCCTGAGACAGGTGTATTCTGCAAGGCTTACGGTATTCGCCTTTGCGGATGGAATACTGCTGACGCTGTTTTCCGTGTTTGCGTTTGCGACGACACGGATAGAGGCGGAGGAAATGATGGTGCAGTTCATGCTGCCTATGATAGTAACATGCTGTATATGTCTGAGAATGCTGTGCAGCAGATTCGTGTCATCGGAATATATGGCGGTGTTCCTGTCGCTGCTGTGGACGGGTTTCTGGCTTGTTGTGGTGATAGACCGCGGCATATATGACAAGATATCAGGGCCTGTATGGGCGGGCATATGCGCGCTTGCGATGGCGTATTTCGTCTATGTTGTCAGGAAGACGGTGATCAGATGCGACAGCGTTTGGGAGGTAAACAATGCGTGGAATTAAGAGAGGTAATGAGATATGGAATTGAGACTTGAAGGGCTGACAAAACAATTTGGAAGCGTCAGAGCTGTTGATGATGTCAGTTTTGATATGAAGAACGGAGTTTATGGACTGCTTGGAGTCAATGGAGCAGGAAAAACTACTATGATGAGGATGATATGCACGCTGCTCAAGCCCACGTCGGGGAAAATAACGTGCAGCGGGCACGATATTTTTGAGATGGGCGGCGACTACAGGAAGCTTCTGGGATATCTTCCTCAGGATTTCGGATACTATCCTGATTTTACAGTGAGGGATTATCTTAAATATATAGCGTCCATAAAAGGTATACCTACGGCAGCCGCATCAGGGCGGTAGACAGGATGCTCCATATGACAGGCATGGAAAAATTTCAGTATCGCAAGATGAAAAAGCTGTCGGGAGGGATGAAACGCAGAGCGGGTATTGCGCAGGCGGTGCTCAACGATCCGGAGATCCTTGTGCTCGATGAGCCTACGGCAGGACTCGATCCGAAGGAGAGGATACGTTTCAGAAATCTGATAAGCGAGCTGGGGAAAGAAAGGATCGTGCTCCTTTCCACTCATATAGTGTCCGATGTGGAATATATCGCAGGGAAAATAATGATCATGGGAAGCGGCAGGATAATCCACTCCGGAAGCGTGAACGAAATACTTTCCGAAGTGGATCAGAGGGTATGGTATGTCACTGTGCCTGAACATCAGGTGAGCGAATATATGAGACATTATAAAGTTGTAAACATGAGAAGCGCAGGTCCGGATGCGCGCCTGCGTATACTGTCCGAAAACAGGCCTTGCGGCAATGCGGAGGAAGACGGACTGAATCTGGAGGACGTGTTCCTGTACTACTTTGGGAAAAACGAGGGGGATGACGATGATACGATTTGAGATAAAAAAGATTTTTTCTAAGATAAGCAGCAGGATAGCGCTGATCGTTCTTGCTGTGCTGCTGGCTGTGATATGTTTCAATACTCTGAGAAGCCCTGATCTTTGGTATGTGGATCAGGAGGGAGAAACTCACAAAGGGATAACTGCGGCAAGGCAGCTTAAAGAGCTGAAGGAAGGCGAAGCAGGAATGCTTACCGAAGAGCGGCTGGCGGAGGTGATCGGGGAACGTAACGATATTACCTCTTCTCCTGAATACAATTCTTCTGATATAACTCAGCAGGATATAGCCTTCGCCCGCGGACAGGGGATATCGGATATAAGGGATCTGCTCACCGTATCTTTCTGCGGCTTTGGCGAATACGATTATTACAGGGCTGATTCTCTTGAGCCGGCTGATGCGGAAAAATTTTATGAAAACAGGACTGATTCCCTTGAGGAATGGCTTGATGAAGGAACAGGAGCAGCGCTTTATTCCGACGGCGAAAAGGAATACCTGAAATCTTCATACGATGAATTTGATACGCCTGTTTACTACGAATATGCTTCGGGATGGAAGATGGCAATAGAATCTTCGCCTATGCTCCTTGTATTGATGGCATTTGTCCTCATCTTCCTGGTGTCGGGGATATTTCCGTCCGAGTATTCGCTTAAAGCTGATTCGGTGTTCTTTGCGGCCAGGTACGGGCGAGGTAAAGCCGTAAGATCAAAGATATGGGCAGGCCTGCTGGTCATAACTGTCATCTATGCCGCTGTCGTTGCCGTATATACAGGTGTAATACTGGGCTGTCTGGGAGCAGGAGGAGGAAACTGTGCGATACAGAGTCACTGGGGACTTTGGAAGAGCATGTATAACATTACCTTTGCACAGGCATATGCGCTCATCGTGGCGTGCGGATACATAGGCTCTCTCTTCATTGCGATGTTTACTATGTTTGTGTCGGTAATGAGCAGATCTGCGGTGGTATCCGTTGTGATCCCGTTTGTTACGTTGTTCCTGCCGCTGTATCTGCCGGATACCGTACCGGCTGTGATTGGCAAGAACCTGGGATTGTTTCCGGATAAAATGCTTCAGATATATACAGTGATCGATGAATTTTCAATATACAGCGTGTTTGGACATATGACCGGAGCTGCGTACCTGCTGCCTTTCCTGTATGTGATCCTTGTGATCGTGCTGCTGCCGGTGGTTTATATGAAATACAGAAAAACTGCGTTGAGATAGAAAAAGGTATATAAAAAATGTGCACCGTCGGTTTTCGCCGTCGGTGCACATTTTTACTCTATTCGTATTATCGTACAGTGAAAACTATTCCACTGCCACGGTCCATCCCGTCTCATCGGCAACTTTTCCTGTCTGTATACCGTAGAGAGTATCGTAAAGATCCTGAGCGATAGGGCCTATGCCGCCTCCGTTTATCACCATGCTTTCGCCTTTGTAGCAAAGCTCGCCTACGGGAGAGATAACGGCAGCGGTGCCTGATGCGAACATTTCCTTGAACTGTCCGTTCTTGTATGCTTCTACTACTTCGTCTATAGCGAGTCTGCGTTCAACTATGTTCATGCCCTTTTTCTTGAGGAGCGCGATAACCGAGTCTCTCGTTATTCCCGGCAGGATAGTGCCGTCGAGAGGTGCTGTGATGATCTCATCGCCTATTACGAAGAATGCGTTGGAAGTACCTATCTCTTCAACGTATTTTCTGTGTACGCCGTCCAGCCATAAGATCTGTTCGTAGCCTTTTGCGTGAGCCTCTTCCTGAGCTTTGAGGCTTGCGGCGTAGTTGCCGCCGCATTTAGCTTCGCCTGTACCGCCGTCGGTAGCGCGCACGTATTTATCTTCAACGTAGATTTTAGTAGGAGTGAGACCGCCTTCATAATAAGGGCCTACAGGACTGAGTATTATTATGAATTTATAGTGATTTGAACGGCGAACGCCTAAAAACGGTTCGTCGGCTATGATGAACGGTCTTATGTAAAGTGCAGTGCCTTCCTTTTGAGGTATCCAGTCAGCGTCCACCTTTACGAGAGCTTTGATGGCTTCCACATAGAGCTCTTCGTCCATCTGAGGGATACAGAGTCTGTCGTTTGTCCTGTTTGTTCTCTTGGCGTTCATGTCAGGTCTGAAAAGCTGCACTTTGCCTTCGGATGTCTTGTAGGCTTTGAGTCCTTCGAACATTTCCTGAGCATAGTGGAAAACGACTGCGGCCGGATCGAGACAAAGAGGTCCGTAAGGAACTATTCTTGCATCATGCCAGCCTTCTTCAGGTGTATAGTCAGCTAAAATCATATAGTCTGTAAATATTCTTCCGAAACCGAGTTCTGCGTCTTT
>UQNP01000109.1 GCA_900542385.1 uncultured Eubacterium sp. | reverse complement strand
AGGTATCGGCAGGAATAAAGAGGTTTGCGAGGGAAAAAGAGATCGTAATAAAGTACGAGGAATTGAAAGAGTTTCTTGCTGTGCAGAGAAGCGAGCTGGAAGAGAAAAAACGCTTTTTGCTGGCGTTCAAGACAGAAAGTCCTTTGAAGCAGCAACTTGAAAAATATATAGAAAAGAGGATCAGGAGACATGGCAGAAATTAGAGGAGATGATATAAGAAAAGACTTGTTCGATCTCAGAGATGAAGAATACGCAGAATTTCATCGTAAACTTGTGCCGGGAGAAGAAAAGATAATAGGGATAAGAGTTCCCGTGCTTAGAAATTACGCAAAAGGATTATACCGCTCTGAAAAAGAAAACCTTGATGAGGTATTTGGATGTTTGAAAAATGAGTACTATGAGGAAATCATGCTCAGAGGTATGCTCATAGGACTTTGCAAAAATCCCGATCGTGAAAAGTTTTTTTCAATGATAGAGGAGTTTGTCCCTCATATAAGAAACTGGGGGATATGCGATGTATTTTGCGGAGGATTGAAAGAAGTTAAAAAATATAAGAAAGAAACCTACGATTTTTTGAAAAAATATTTGAGCAGTGAGCGCGAGTTTGACGTGAGGTTTGCACTTGTGATGCTCACGGGATATTACATAGATGAGGAATATATAGACAGAGTTCTTGAAATTTCAAAAAATATAAAGCATGAAGGCTATTATGCTAAAATGGCGAATGCATGGCTTCTTTCGATATGCTTCGTAAAGTTTTACGATAAGACTGTTGAATTTATCAAAGGTGCGGGCCTTGATATTTTTACACACAACAAAGCAATACAGAAAGCGAGAGAAAGTCGCAGGATAGATCCGCAGCGTAAGGAGGAGCTTCTGAAAATGAAGAAAAAGGACGGCTGTTAAGTATAAACACTTGACAGTTATTTTTCGCTGATATATACTGTCATAGCGAGGTTGAAGCAATGAATATAGAAGATGTTACTAAGGCGAGTCTGCTGTATGATTTTTACGGGCGTCTCCTTACTGAAAAGCAACGCGAAGTGATGAGACTTTATCATGAGGAAAACCTGTCTCTTTCGGAGATAGCTCAGGAGTTTTCAATAAGCCGGCAGGGAGTGCACGATTCGCTTAAAAATGCAGAGAAGGCACTTGTCGGATATGAGGAAAAGCTTGGACTTGTGGAAAAATTCATGCGAAGCAACGCTGCTTTAAATGAAATAGATAAAGTTATAGACGGTATGATGACAACGCTTGCAGAAGGTGAAGCTGACAGAGATGTGCTCATATCGAATTTGAGAGAAGTTAAATGTATCATAGATAAACTGGAGGAATAATCCATGGCATTTGAAGGATTATCGGAAAAATTACAGGGTGTTTTCAAAGGACTCAAAGGGAAAGGAAGTCTGACTGAGGCCGATATAAATGCCGCAATGCGTGAAGTTAAGCTGGCTCTTCTTGAAGCGGATGTAAACTTCAAGGTCGTAAAGGAATTTGTAAACAGCGTAAAAGAAAAAGCTCTTGGGGAAGAAGTAATGGCGAGTCTTACTCCCGGCCAGCAGGTGATAAAGATCGTAAATGAAGAGCTGACAGAGCTTATGGGAGGGACCGGAAGCAAGCTCACGTATTCTCCTAAAGGCTTTACCGTATATATGATGGTGGGACTGCAGGGTACAGGTAAGACTACCACATGCGGAAAGCTGGCAAAATATCTTAAAAAGAACGGCAAAAATCCTATGCTGTGCGCGTGCGACGTTTACAGACCTGCTGCGATAGAACAGCTGAAAATAGTGGGCAGCGCAGTAGATACTCCGGTTTTTACCATAGAGGGAAGCAAAGACCCGGAAAAGATAGCCAAAGAAGCTGTGAAAGAGGCTGAAAGGAAAGGCTGTAACGTGCTGATAGTGGATACGGCAGGCCGTCTGCAGATCGATGAAGAGCTTATGGAAGAGCTTGTAAGACTGAAAGCTTCGGTGAAGCCCCATGAGATACTTCTTGTTGTAGACGCTCTCACAGGTCAGGATGCAGTGAATGCGGCGGAAGGATTTAATGAACGCCTTGGGATCGACGGCATAATCATGACAAAGATGGACGGTGATTCAAGAGGCGGAGCAGCTCTTTCAACGAAGAAGGTGACGGGAAGACCTATAAAATTTGTCGGAACAGGTGAAAAATTCGATGCACTTGAGCCGTTCCATCCGGAAAGAATGGCGAGCAGGATACTGGGTATGGGCGATATGCTCACACTTATAGAGAAAGCTCAGGAAGATTACGATGATGAAAAAGCAAAGGAACTTGAAAAGCGACTGAGGAAGAATCAGTTCACCCTTGAAGATTTTCTTGAACAGATGGGACAGATAAGAAAAATGGGCGGTATTGCGAAAGTTCTTGGCATGATGCCGGGTATGAACTCAAACGCAATGAAAAACGTCAATGTTGAGCAGAGTGAAAAAGACTTTGTTCAGATGGAAGCGATCATCCAGTCGATGACGAGGAAGGAACGTGAAGATCCGTCTATTCTCAATGCGAGCAGAAGAAGGAGGATATCGGCAGGATCAGGCCAGCCTGTATCTAAAATCAATCAGCTTGTAAAGAGATATGACGAAACAAAGAAAATGATGAAGAGTTTTACAGGACGCGGAGGCGGGAAACTGGGCAGGAAGTTCAGAGGTTTTTAAACGGTTTTTCGCAAGCCTGTACAATATATCAATCAAATCTATTATATTTTTAGGAGGAAATAAAGAAAAATGGTTAAGATCAGACTTAAGAGAATGGGAGCTCATAAAAAGCCTTTCTATCGTGTAGTAGTAGCAGACGCAAGAGCGCCGAGAGACGGAAAGTTCATAGAGGAAATAGGTTATTATAATCCGCTTACAGATCCTGCGGATATAAAGATCGATGAAGAAAAAGCTAAAAAATGGCTTGCTACCGGAGCTCAGCCTACAGACACGGTAAAAGGACTTTTCAAAAAGAGCGGCATTTTATAGAAAGTGGTGAGGCTAATGGTAGAATTAGTTAGTGCAATTGCAAAGTCGCTGGTGGAACATCCGGAGCAGGTTGAGGTTTCGGAATCTCAGTCAAATGGCACTACAGTTATCCAGCTCAAGGTGGCTTCGGATGACATGGGAAAAGTTATCGGAAAGCAGGGAAGGATCGCCAAGGCTATAAGAACTGTTGTAAAGGCGGCGGCTACAAAAGCCAATATGAAAGTAGTAGTGGAGATAGTTCAATAAAATTTTTACGGGCACATGTATTCTGATATATGTGCCTGTGTTGTATTGTGGTGATGTTATGGAAAAAATAGAGATAGGCAAGATAGTAAATGCTGTGGGACTTAAAGGTGAAGTAAAGGTATACAATTATTCCGACAGTGCAGATATATATATGGAAACTCAGTATTTATATGCTGAAGATGAGATGCTTGAAGTTGAGAATGTGAGACTGCAGAAAAACGTAGTGATAGTCAAATTCGCAGAGATAAATGACAGAAATGCCTCTGAAGCTATGAAAGGAAAAACACTGTATATAACAGAAGAAGATCTGCCGGAGCTTCCGCAAGGACAGTTTTATGTCAGAGATCTCATAGGCATGACGATGGTGGACAGTAAAGGCGACATACTGGGGAAAGTTACAGATGTCATACAGAATACAGCACAGGATATATTTGAAGTGGAAAAAAAAGACGGGAAAAAATTTTTAGTGCCGAAGGTGGACGAGTTTGTGAAAAATATAGATGCAGAAAAAAAACTGATAGAGGTCAGTCTGATAGAAGGGTTGATGGATCTTTAGATGTTTTGGAGTTTTAAGAAGTTTTAAAGAAGGCGTGAGGAAGACTGGATGAAGATAGACGTGCTTACGCTGTTCCCTGAAATGTTTGAAGCGGTCACGGGCAGCAGCATATTGAAGAGAGCGGCAGAAAAAGGAATAATAGATATAAGGACTACAGATATAAGAGATTTCAGCAGAGATAAGCATAATAAGGCAGACGAATACCCATTCGGCGGGGGCGGAGGCATGATCATGAGTGCAGAGCCTATATTCGGGGCTATGAAGTCTGTAAATGCAGGAGAAAAAAAGGTCGTCTACATGTCGCCGCGGGGCAGCGTGCTGGATTCCGGGAAAATAAAAGAATTGTCGGAGATGGAAGAGCTGGTTATATTGTGCGGACATTATGAAGGTGTAGATCAGAGAGTTTTAGATTATTGGGATGCTGAAGAAATATCCATCGGAGATTATATCCTTACAGGCGGGGAGCTTCCTGCGATGGTGCTTATAGATTCCGTGGCGAGACTTTTGCCGGGAACTCTGGGAAATGAAAATTCTGCTCTCGATGAATCCGTTTACAGCGGACTCCTCGAACACGATCAGTATACAAAGCCGAGGGAATATGAAGGGATGGCGGTGCCGGAGGTGCTGCTCAGCGGAAATCATGAGCTCATAAGGCTTTGGAAGTTTAGAAATTCCCTTGAAAAGACGAAAAAAAGGCGCCCGGATATGTTTGACGACTTTGTGAAGGGAAGAGAGGATTTTTCAAAAAAAGAACGTGAAATTATTGAAGAAATCATGAAAATAGAGCCTTAGAACATTGCAAGGCAAATACCTTTGGTGTAAAATAAAACAATGAAAACAAAATTGACAAAAAAGACGAAAAGAGCAATATGTATTTATGTCATAATATTACTGATACTATATGTCGTTGTCGAAATTTTGCCAAGAGTCACCGATATTTTTGAGACGACTCAGGTGCTTGAGCCTGGGACTTTGACTCTTTCCTATGAAACAACGGGGTATTTCATTAAGAACGAGAGCATTGGAGTTGCGGAAGAAACAGGGGAGATACAGTATCTTGTTTCCAGCGGCACTGCTGTGAAAAAAGGTCATGAAGTCGTATCTGTAGATCCATCGGGAAAGAGCAGCGGTGAGCAGACGAGATTTTCCGAGTATATGGACAAGCTCAAAGGATACGAGGAGATCTATACGGAATATACTGCTCCAATAAGCGGAGTATTCAGTTTGACGATAGATGGATATGAAGATTATTTCACTCCGGAAAACATGGAGAAGATAAAAAGAGAGACGGTAGAAGGTCTGTCATATAAATCAGCAAACCTTGAAAGAAATTCTGTTATTTCAGGCGAGCCGATATTTAAAGTTTCCGGAGACGATGCGTGGTACATACTGTGCTGGATGGACGGCAAAAGCGTTGAGAATTATCCTGAAGGAAACGATGTAGTACTTCAGCTTCCTGACGGTGATGTGGAGGCTGATGTATATAAGGTAATAAAAGAAGGCAAGGATGAATATTGTGTGATATTCCATCTTGATGTATATTATGAGAGCTTTGCGGAGAGCAGAGCGGAAGATATGACAGTAGTTGCCAGCGACAATTACGGACTGATAGTAGATAATGGGGCCATAGTTGAAAAGGATGGCAATGAAGGAGTTTATATAAAGAATAAGAACGGCCGATATATATTCAAGAGGATAAAAGTTATTTCCACAGATGGTGAAGAATCGGTAATAGAAGATGCTTCTTTCACAGATGAAGATGGAAATCAGGTGGATACTGTAGATGTATATGATGAAGTGCTGAAACATCCGGAAAGCGTTCTTGAAAAGGATTTGGAACAGGAAAAGAATTCGAAACAGGGAGAAGGTGCATGATATGGAGGATATAAGAAAAAATCTTGAGAAGATCAACGGCCGGATAAAGGAGACGGCGGAACGCTGCGGAAGAAGCGGGGATGATGTACTGCTTGTAGCCGTAAGCAAGACGAGAAGTCCGGAGGAAATAAATATAGCAATAGATGCAGGTGTGACGGATATAGGTGAGAATAAAGTCCAGGAGATAATGGACAAATATGATGCGGTAAAACCTGTGAGATGGCATATGATCGGACATCTGCAGACAAATAAAGTAAAATACATCATAGATAAGGTGGATATGATACATTCTGTTGACTCATATAAACTGGCGGCAGAGATAGATAAGAGGGCTAAAGCTCACGGCATAGTTATGGATATACTGCTGCAGGTGAATTCTGCTCAGGAAGAAAGCAAATTCGGTATATCCACAGATGAAA